>DASTVC010000162.1:0-15673 GCA_035759295.1 Longimicrobium sp.
GCTGGGCACCCCCGCCATCTGGCGTATCCCCGAGGAGGACACGTTCTGCGTCTGAACAGACCAGTACCTCGGCGTTGACTTCCTGAGGGAGCGCCGCGCTGAACTGTACGCCGCACGATGCCTGCGCGCGGCCGAAGGATCTCTCCGGCACTACGACGGAACGTCCACGCCGCGACGGCCCCGGCCCACGCGAGCAGGTGAAGCCCCGCACGGACGCGCCAGCGGCCGGGGCGGGGCTTGCCGCTTTCCCAGCGGCGGGTTTACCCGCTCACGCGAGGCCGCGCGCCGCGTGGCTGAAGAAGCGCTGCTCTTCCGTTCGGGAAGCCCCCTGCGGCGCCGTCTTCGGGAAGTCACCACTCGTTTCGCGGATTCCAGATCGTCGGCATCGTTGCTATCTTCTTGCCGCGTTTGAAACTACGCGCCTGCCGCTGCGTATTCCCCGCCCGTTGCCCATCATCCATTCCCCCAGCGGGTAGACGAGATGATCCGGATCCTGATGCGGTTCGCCATGCCACCCATCCTGGCCGCCCTGTTCGCGGCGGCGCCGGTGGCTGCGCAGCAGTATCCCGCCGAGCCGGGAGACGGCGTGGCGGACCTGGCGGGCATCATCGGCCCGGAGGACGCGGACAGCCTGCGCGCCATCGTCGCCGCCCTGCGCACTGAGGCCGGCGTGGAGGTGCGCGTGCTCACGGTGCGGAACATCGCCGCCTACGGGACGAACGATCCCTCGCCTGAGGCGTTCGCCACCGCCGTCTACAACGACTGGAAGCTGGGCTACGGCCAGCGGCAGGACGGTGTGCTGGTGATGGTCTCGGTGGATGACCGCTTCGCGCGCATCGAGCTGGGCGACGAGGTGCCGGTGCACCAGGACGCGCGAATGCAGGACATCATCGACGACCAGATGGTGCCGCACTTTCGCCAGGGTGACTATGCCGCGGGGGTGATGGCCGGCGTGCGCGCCATTGCCCGCTCGTTCCGCGATCCCTACGGCGTCATGGCGCCGCGCCTCGACGACGGGCTCGGCGATCCGCAGACGGCCTACGACGAGCCATCCACGGGCACGGACTCCGCCGATGGCGTGGGCTTCGTGATCGGGATCGTGATCGGGCTGCTGGTGCTGCTGCTTACGGGGGCCGGCGGCACCGGCGGCACCAGCGGCACCAGCGGCACCAGCGGCTCCGGTCCCTCGTTCCGCCCGGGCAGCAGATCGTTGTGGGGGCGTGGAGGCGGCGGATCGTCCCGGGGCAAGCCGTGGGGTGGTGGAGGCCGCGGCGGGAGCAGCAGCGGGCGCGGCGCCAGCGGGCGGTGGTAGGATACGCCGAACCCTGGCGGAATCGTTGGAAGCGACGACCAGGCGGAGCGCGTATCCGCCCGGCGTCATCATCCCCGGTCTTTCGACACGTAGACGAGATGAACCAGATCCTGGTGCGATTCGCAGTCCTGCCGCTTCTCGCCCTCGTCCTGGGAACCACGGCCGTGGCGGCGCAGCAGTATCCCGCCGAGCCGGGAGACGGCGTGGCGGACATGGCCGGCCTCCTGGGCCCCGCGGACGCGGACAGCCTGCGCGCCATGCTCGCCGCGCTGCGCACGGACGCGGGCGTGGAGGTGCGCCTGCTGACGGTAAAGAACATCGCCCGTTACGGGACGGGCGATGCCACCCCCGAGGCGTTCGCGACCTCCGTCTACAACGACTGGAAGCTGGGCTACGGCCAGGCGCAGGATGGCGTGCTGGTGATGGTGTCGGTGGATGACCGCTTCGCGCGCATCGAGCTGGGAGACGGGGCGCCGGTGGACCAGGACGTGCGGATGCAATCCATCATGGACACCGACATGGTGCCGCACTTTCGCCGGGGCGACTACGGCGCGGGGATCATGGAAGGCGTGCGCGCCATCGCCGCGTCGTTCCGCGACCCCGCGTACACCGCGTCGCCGCAGCCCGTCGGCGGATACAGCGATCCGCTGCCGGCGTACGGCTCGCCGTCCCCCGGCACGGGCGGCGGCGACAAAGGCGTGGTTGCGGGCATCGTGGGGCTGCTGCTCCTGGTGTCGGGAGTGGCGGGGGGCGCGTCGTACCTGCGCAACCGCAAGCGCAACTGCCCGCATTGCGGAAAGCCGATGCAGCGGCTGGACGAGACGGCCGACAACGTGCACCTGGACAGCGGCCGACAGCTGGAGGAGGTGCTGGGGTCGGTGGATTACGACGTGTGGCAGTGCACCGGCTGCAGCCATCACCAGGTGCTGCCCTACCCGGCCATGTTCTCCTCGAAAAAGGAGTGCCCCAGCTGCGGGTACAAGACGGTGAACGTGGAGAGCACGGTGCTGGAGCGGGCCACGTACGACTCGACCGGCCGCGAGCGGGTGCGCAAGGACTGCCGCCACTGCAGCTGGCACGATGAGGACATCGTCACCCTTCCCCGGCTTACGCACAGCAGCGGTTCCAGCCGCTCGCTCAGCTCCGGCGGCGGGTCGTCGTCGGGGGGCGGATGGTCGGGCGGTGGCGGTGGTGGCGGATCCAGCAGCGGGCGCGGCGCCAGCGGGCGCTGGTAACGGCAAACAGGAACGCGGGTTGCGCAGGGAGGGTACTCACCCCCACGTTGCGCCCGAACCCGAACGACGCTGACGATCTGATGATGAATATGAGCACGCGGCTGGGACTGATTCTGCTTCCGCTTGCGGCCGCCGCGTGCGGCGGCCGCGAGTCGTCCGCCGCGCCGGGTGATGCGCCGGAGCGCGTGACCGACCGCGCACCCTCCGCCGCGCAGCAGCAGGCGCCCGCGCCCACGACCATCGCCGGCGCGGCGCAGCCCGCGCAGCCGGGC
This sequence comes from Longimicrobium sp., assembly GCA_035759295.1. Classification (GTDB taxonomy): domain Bacteria; phylum Gemmatimonadota; class Gemmatimonadetes; order Longimicrobiales; family Longimicrobiaceae; genus Longimicrobium. Next base: position 2,820 of record DASTVC010000162.1, read on the forward strand.
GCCCCCGCGGGTGCGGCAGCCGCACCCGCGACGGGCACCGCGCCGGCGAAGGCCCCCGCCGCGCCGGCCACGCCTCCCACCGCGGCGGAAAAGGCCAACCAGGACCGCGCGGCCGAGATCCTTACCCAGGCCGAGCGGGCGGCGCGCGCCATCCGCTCCATGGAGGCCGACTTCACGCAGACGCTCACCGTACCGCTGCTCAACACCACGCAGCGCAGCACGGGCAAGCTGTATCAGCGCAAGCCGGACCGTTTCCTCATGCGCTTCAGCGACCCCGAGGGCGACGTGATCGTGGCGGATGGGCGGCACTTCTGGCTGTACTATCCCAGCACCGACCGCACGCAGGTCATCCGCACCAGCATCGCCGAGGGCGGCGAGGCCGTGGACCTGCAGGCGCAGTTCCTCAGCAACCCCAACCAGCGCTTCGTGGCCACGCTGGTGGGCGAGGAGAGCGTGGGCGGGCAGCAGACGCACGTGCTCACGCTGGTGCCGCGCGGCGCGTCGGCGTACCGCATCCTCAAGGTGTGGATCGACAAGGACGACTACCTGGTCCGCCGCTTCGAGATGACGGAGGAGAACAACTCCGTCCGCACGGTGGAGATGCGGAACCTGCGCACCAACCATGCGCTCCCCGACAACCTCTTCACCTTCACGCCCCCCGCCGGCGCCCAGATCTTCGACCAGTAAGATCCGGGATGGTGGATGGAAGAGGCCGCTCCCGGCATCGGGAGCGGCCTCTTTCGGTTCTACTCACGAACCCACGTCCCATACTGACGCCAAGCCTGTCATCCTGAGGCCCGCCCACACCGCACCCACCCTCGCACCGGTGGCCGCAGGGCCGAAGGATCTACTCTCGGCTACCTGGAGGCCCGACGCGGCAGCCCGCACCGCACCGACGGCGACGACATCGCGTGACCGAGCCCGGTGCAGTAGCGGCTCGGGGTCGATAAACAGCAGAGGCCGCCTCCCGAGTGTAGGGGCGGCCTGATTCGTCTCGTAGAGCGTGGCGGAAGGCCCCGTCCAGCGGTTGAGCCACCGCCGATTCAGCGCGGGCTGCCGCGACAACGTTCAAGGTGCGGAGAGTAGATTCTTCGGCCCTGCAACCGCTTCAGTGTGGCGCGGGATCAGCGTGCGGGCCTCAGAATGACACCTCTTCGCGCAACGCGGGCATCAGGCGGCCAGGTACAGGTCCGGCTCGTGGTGGCAGTGGTAGCACACGAGGTGGTGCGGCGAGCCGATCTTGCTGCCGGGCTTGAGGTTGATGGGCTCGCTGCAGCGCGGGCAGGCGCCGCGGAACTCCGTCACCCGGAATCGGCCGCCCCAGCTCTTGTACGTCAGCACCGCGCCCACGAACAGCGGAATGCCCGTCATGAACGGGTCGCCGATGGTGATGATGACCGTCCCCACCGTGGAGCCAAACCACAGGAACGCGTACCAGATGGTGCGGTACAGCCGGGCCAGCGGCGAATAACGCTCCACGCTCAGGTGCGCGGGTGCGTCCGGGTGGCCGGGAAGGATGATCCAGGCAGTCGGTTGGGCGGGGGCAGATCGGGTGTCCATCTATGAGCCACGCGTCTGGTGGACGATCTCGAACGGCATCCAGGTTCCTGCCCTACATGATGCGTCGAGAAGAACCCGGCGCACATAGGAGAGAATGCGGACGCTCCGTCGGGGTTTGCCCCACGGCGGCGGCAGCGATCGTAGGCCGTCGCGCGAACGCCAGAGTTTTGCTAGGCGGGCGTCCGAGGTTCATCTGTTTCCCGCCGCGTGACTCGTTCCGGTTCTGCATCGTCATCTTCACGCGTCTTGAACACGGCGTTGCAGACCTGTCGTAACCCGTATCGCATCAACCACTTGAGGTTACAACATACGTTTGCAACGGCGGAGCGTCATGCAAACGGCTCCCGGAACGTTACAGATGGGTCGCGTGCTCCCCGCCCCATTTCCGGAGGCGCGGAACGCGGCGGGCGAGGGGTGTATATCGATGGATGCGGTGCGGCGGCGCGCGTGCGCAGAGGAGTGCTGAAGCGTGATGAAGCTGATCTCGTTCGATTTCGTGCTGTTCCTGGCACTGCTGTGCCTGGCGGGGCTGGTGGTGGAGGGCGCGACCTCGATGTTCCGGCGGCTGAAGCGGCGCCGCCACAGTCGCGGCGGCGCGGTGGGCGCCGTGGTGGACAAGCATGGACGCGTGCTGGGCACGTACCTGGACCCGTTCACGCATCCGCGGCGCGTGGCGCGCATCCACGGCCCCGAGTCGCCGTGGAGCCCGCCCGCCGCGTGGGGCGAGACCTCGTTCGCGTGGGAGGGCTTCGGCGAGACGGAAGAGGAGGCGCTGGCCGCCGCCAACCGCCTGCGCCGCCGCCACCTGCAGCTGTTCGGCCTTCTGGAGCACGGCGAAGAAGACGAGAACCGCCCCGAGGACGACGTGCTCACCCCGCCCTTCGCCTGATCGGCAGCGCGGGGACGCCGATACGAGAGGACGCGGAGAGCCAAGCCGGCTCTCCGCGTCTTTTTCTTTCGCTGCCCCCGGATCCTCCACGTTGACTCCCTGAGGGAGGCGCCGCGCCGCAAGTTGCTTCTACGATGCAGCTTGGCGCCGACCGAAGGACCTCGCCGGCATCACCGAGGGGCTGATTCCGCGCTCGACGGCTGGCCCCGCTGCGGCGGAAAGGAGGTCCTTCGGTCGCGCGCAGGCGGTTGCGTGGGTTCAGGTTACGTGCGGCGCTCCCTCAGGAAGTCAACTTCAGGATTTTCATCATCATCATCATCCCACATCCTAATCAGAACTGCTGGACGAAGGAGACCCAGAAGCGCTCGTTGAGGCGCGCCAGCCATCCGCGCCGGCTCCACGCTTCGCGGGTGATCTCGCGCGCTTCCTTGAGGTCCGCTTCGAAGGTGTCGCGGATCTGCTGGCCAAAGCCGTGATCCAGAATGCCGATCACCCCCTCCTGGTTCAGCTCGCGCGAGCGGATGTCCATGTTGGCGGAGCCCAGCACCGACCACACGCCGTCCACGACGAGCATCTTGGTGTGCATCATCGTGGGCTGGTACTCGAAGATGCGCACGCCGGCCTCCAGCAGCTCGGCGAAGTAGTGCTGGCCCGCCCAGCGCACCATCGGCGCGTCGGTGAGCTTGTTGGGGAGCAGCAGCCGCACGTCCACCCCCGCCCGCGCGCGCTCGGCCAGCACGCGCCGCATGCTCTCGTCCGGCGCGAAGTACGAGTTGGCCATGTAGATGGAGTCGCGCGCGCACGCCACCGAGACCAGAAAGAAGACCACCAGCGGCTGCGACTGCGTGGCGGGAGAGCTGATGACGTTCACGTGGCGCGACAGCCCCTCGCCGCCGCTCTTGTTGCCGTCCGGATCGGGCGGATAGAACTCGTCGCCGACCAGGATCTCGCCCGTGACGTTCGCCCACAGCTGGGTAAAGGCGGACTGCAGGTTGGTGGCCAGGCAGCCGCTCACCTCCACCATCACGTCGCGCCAGTGCTCCTCGTTCTCGGCGTCGCCCAGCCAGCGGTCGCCGATGGCCGCGCCGCCCGTGAACGCCACCTCGCCGTCGATGACGATGGCGCGCCGGTGGTTGCGCTTGTGCGCGGCGGAGAGCCAGCCGGGGACGATGGGGTTGAAGAACACGACGACCGCGCCCACCTCTTCCAGCTGGCGGATGGTTTCCTTCTCCATCCCGTGCGCGCCGAACGCGTCCAGCATCATCCTCACCTGCACGCCGGCCCGGGCGCGCTCCACCAGTACCTCCACCACCCGGTCGGCCGCGCGGCCCGGCTCCCAGATGTAGACCATGAAGTTGATGGTGCACCGCGCCTCGCGCATGGCCTTGAGCATGGCGGGAAAGATCTCGTCGCCGTTGTTCAGCAGCCGCGCGCTGCCGCCGCGCATCAGCGGCCCGTTCACGGCGCCGCTCACGGCCATCATGAACGCCTCGCTTCCCACGGGCGGGCGGGCGACCAGTGCCATGCGCGAGGGCTTCTGCAGCCCGAAGAACAGGGTTACGATGGCGCTGATGATGGCGGCGATGCCGATGGCCGCAAAGGGAATGAGCCAGACTACGTGCCGCGCGAAGAATTCCGTCATCCGCAGAGGAGGGGGTGCGGGTCGGCCTGCTGGTGTGTCCTTGCGCGGCGGAATGCAAACGCCCGGCCGGAAGGTTCGGGCCGGGCGAAAGGTGAACGGGTGACGGGGTGAACGGGTGACGGGTGATGTGATCGGTTCCGTCTCCTCTGCCCCTTCTCAGCGCGTCGGCGGTACGGTGCGGCTGGCGGGTGGATAGGAGCCGAAGGCCGACACGGCGGAGAGGCCGGGCTGCGCGGCAGCAGCGGGCTGCGGAGTGGCGCGGTCCCGGACGACCACCGTCTCCACGATCTTGTCGTGGATCATCTGCCGGTTGCGATCCCAGTACACCTGCGCGAATCCCAGCAGCCCGGTCACCAGGCCGGCCGCGTATCCACCGAAGCGCTCGAACGAGGTCCACAGCGTCATCGGCTGGCCGTTCAGGCGCACCACGCGCACGCCGGCCAGCTTTTTCCCCGGCGTCTGGCCGCGCCACAGGGTGAGGAACGCGGTGAAGTACAGGCCCGTCCACCCGAAGCCCAGCCCCAGCTCGTCCAGAAAGCTGGTGATGAAGTGCAGGATGCCGCGGTTCTCCGCGCGCTCCACCCGGCCGGCGAGCTGGCTGTTCTCGCGCCGGGCGTCGCGCAGCTCGCCGCGAAGCTCGTCCAGGCTGTCGCGCGCCACCACCGAGGCCAGCCGGGGCCGGACCTCGCGCGCGGCGGCGGTGTCGCCCGCGGCCATGTAGGCGGCGTACGCGCGGGCCAGCGAGTCGGCGCTGGCGGGCCTGGCGGAGGGCGCAGCGACGTTGCCCGGAGTTTCCAAAGCGTTCTCGACGGCGCTTTGCATCCAGTCGTGCTCGGACTCGTCCGCGATCCCCTCCATGGTCTCGCGAATCTGCGCCTCCTCCACGCCCGCCCGGCGGAAACCGGCCGCCATCTCCCCCGCGATTCGCCGCGCATCCTCCTCCGTTTCGGCGTTCTGCAGCGCGGTCACGTGCGCCACCAGCGCCGGCACCTGCAAGGGAGAGATCTTGACGCTGTCGGTGCCGTCCCTGTTCGTCAGGTTCATCTGCACCCCCGACTTCGCCATGCGGCGCACGCTGTCCGCGCCCTTGCTCCACAGGCTGGTGGCCACCATGAAGAGGATGAACGCCCCGAACGCGCGGATGCCCAGGCGCACCGCCCGGCCCAGCGGCCGGCTGCCGGCGCCGGTCACCTTGCGTGACATGCGGAACGCGAAGAACGCAGCGGCCAGCCCCAGCAGCAGGGCACCGGCCATCTTCACCAGCAGCGCCACGATGATCAGGTCCAGCAGCATGGCCGTCAGACGCCGCGACGGGCGCGCCAGCGGCAGCCCGATGATGCCCTGGCTGATCTGGAACGAGTCGGGGGTGATGACGTAGGTGGAGTTGCTGCGCATCGGTCCTGGGCGGTGCTGGGGGGACGGTGAACCGGCTGACGTACGGGAGGGGGTGCCGCGGAGATTCGCTCAGGCGGCAAATCTAAACACGGGCGCCATTTAGGTCCAGTGTGGCCTTGGTTGGGGTCGAAGCTCGTCGATGGGGATCGCACTGCGTCCGCGTGGTGCCCCTCCCCCGGCCCCTCCCCGTTCGTTCCTCACGGAGAGGGGAGAATTCGAGTGCGTTTCTGCAAGCATCGAAGTGCGGCGGACTGCGCCCCCTTACTCGCTCAGGCTCGCACCTCCCCAAAAAAACCCTGGGGGAGGTGGACTTCGATCCCGCTTCGACAGGGACCGGGTGCGTCCAGGGTGCCCCTTCCCCCGGTCCTCCCCCTTCGTTCCTCACGGAGAGGGGGAATCAAACCGCGCGGGCATCGAAGGCGATCAGCCGCCACGCACCGCCGGCGCTCCCTCGCGCCTCCGCATCCACGCGAAAGCCAGCGGCCGCAAGCGCGTCTCGCAGTTCCGCGCGCGAGTACATGCGCCGGTACTGAACGCGGGTGATGCGCATCCACGCGTTCAGCGCGCGCATCGGCAGCGGGTCGCGCAGCCAGTCGAGCAGCAGCAGGCGTCCACCGGGCCGGAGCATTCGCCGGATCCCGGTGAGGCCCGCAGTCGCATCGTCCCAATAATGCAGCACCGATGCGCAGACCGCGGTATCGAACGACCCGTCGCGCAACGGCAGATTGCCCACATCCGCCGCAACGAAGCCCGTCTGCACTGCCCCGCCGCTCGCCTTTTCGCGCGCGACCCGCAGCATCTGCGGCGACAGGTCTACGCCCACGTAGCCGTCCATCCGCCGCGCGACCTCCATCACGAGCGCCAGGAGGTTGCCCGTTCCGCATCCAACATCCACCACACGACCGAGATCGCGGCCCTCGATCCACGGACGGAGCAGCGCCAGGCTCGCGCGGTTGTAGCGCGCCCAGCGGCGGTCGTAGTCGGCTGCGGCGCGGTCGTACTCAGCGCGGATGGTCACGAATGACGGGGAGAGTGGATGAAGCGGGTGGTGGGACTGGCGCGAGATGGTGAGTCGCCCCCCTCCCCGACCCTCCCCCACAAACTACGTGGGGGAGGGAGAACGGCAGAAAGCTCGTCGACGCGGGATCGAAGTCCACCTCCCCCAGGATTTTTTGGGGGAGGTGCGAGCCTGAGCGAGTAAGGGGGCGCAGTCGGACGCCAGCTCGACGCCGGTCGCCGAGCCCCGCCCTTACTGCTCCATCCCGTACCGCTGCAGCTTGCGGTAGAGAGTGGATGGGTCGATGCCCAGCACCTCGGCGGCGCGGGTCTTGTTGCCGCTCTCGGAGTACAGCACCCAGTGGATGTACGCCCGCTCGATGATCTCGAGCGTGGGATTGGGCGGCAGGCTGGCGGAGACCAGCGGCTGCGCCTGCCGCTCGGTAATCCGCGGCGGCAGGGTGGAAACGTGGATCTCACCGCCGTCCGCGGTGAGCACGGCGGCGCGCTCCAGCGCGTTCTCCAGCTCGCGCACGTTGCCGGGCCAGTCGTACGACTGCAGCACGGTCACCGCATCGGGCGACAGGCGGGGAACGGCGCGGCCGCGCTGCTCGGCGAAGCGATCCAGAAAGTACTCGCAGAGGATCGGCACGTCGTCAGGCCGGTCGCGCAGGGGCGGCAGCTGCAGCGTGATGACGTTCAGGCGGTAGAACAGGTCGCTGCGAAAGCCGCCGCGGCGAATCTCCTCGTCCAGGTCGCGGTTGGTGGCGGCCATGATGCGCACGTCGATGGGCACCGGCTCCGTGGCGCCCACGGGGATCACCTCCCGCTCCTGCAGCGCGCGCAGCAGCTTTACCTGCGTGGCGGCGGACATCTCGCCCACCTCGTCCAGGAAGAAGCTGCCTCCCTTGGCCGCGACGAACAGCCCCTGCTTGTCCTTCACGGCGCCGGTGAACGAGCCGCGCACGTGTCCGAACAACTCGCTCTCCAGCAGGTTTTCCGGCAGCGCGCCGCAGTTGATGGAGACGAACGGCCCCTCGCCGCGGTCGCTGATGGTGTGGATGTACTTGGCCAGCACCTCCTTGCCCGTCCCCGACTCGCCGGTGATGAGCACCGTGGAGTCGCTGGGCGCCACCGTCTCCGCCGTCTTCAGCACGTCGATGAACCCGCGGCTGCGGCCGATGGGCTTCGCTACGTCGCTGCGGTCGCGGCGGCGGATCTCCGTCTTGAGCGCCTGGTTCTCCTTCTTGAGCTGCCGCGACTCGGCGGCGCGGCGGCAGATGGCGACCAGCTCGTCGTTGCTGAACGGCTTCTGGATGTAGTAGAAGGCGCCCTCGTTCACGGCGCGCATGGCGGTCTGCAGCGAGGCCTGCGCGGTCATCAGGATGACGGGAAGCGCGCGGTCCAGCTCCTTGGCGGCCAGCAGCACCTCCAGCCCGCCCACGCCGGGCATCCGCACGTCGCTCAGCACCACGTCGGGCCGCACGTCGTGCAAGCGCTCGATTCCCGCCTGCCCGCCCACGGCCGTCTCCACCTGAAAGCCCTCGCGCTTCAGCAGGATGCGGAGGGTGTCCAGGATGGCGGTCTCGTCGTCGATGATCAGGATCTTCGGCTCGCTCACGGCCGTTTCTTTCGCTGGTGACCACGTGATTTCGATTCGCGGCTCTGCCGCGACCGCAAACTACGATTACGCGATGGCTCCTCGGAAGCGGGGCGCGTTCGCGATCCACAGACATCGTGCCCCCCGGCCCCTCCAGAGCCCGCCGCCAGCGTCGAAGCTCGACGAACGGCATCGAACTGCGTCCGAGGGGGCGCCGCCTTACTCGCTCAGGCTCGCACCTCCCCCCAAAAACCCTGGGGGAGGTGGACTTCGATCCCGCTTCGGGCAGACTCTCCGGTGTTCCGCAGAGCCTGCCGCCGGCATCGAAGTTCGACGAACGGCTTCACGCTGACGCCCGACGGGCCCCCTCTCCCCCGGCCCCTCTCCCCCGCTGCGCGGGAGAAAGGGGAGAATTCGGTCCCGCTTCGACGGGCTGCCTTCGCGTCCGGCTTACGACACGCGCCGGAGAGTCGGCTCGCGTCACCTCCTCTCCCGCGCTGTTTGCGGGGGAGAGGCCGGGAGAGGGGGCAGCCCGCGGACGCGGTTCGATCCCCGTCGCCGAACCCTACACCCAGCCGCCTCAGGCGAGCGGGTGAGGGTCCTCCACGGCAACTTCCAGCCCGTCCGCATCCGTCTCCTCATCAACCTCTTCCGCGGGGAGCGCGGGAAGGTAGAAGGCGAAGGTCGCGCCCCAGCCGTCGCCGCGGGGCTGGTCGACGAAGACGGCGCCGCCGTGCGCGTCGGCCGCGCGCTGCACCAGCGCCAGGCCCAGGCCCGTGCCGCCGGGGCGGCGGGTGAAGAACGGGTCGAAGATGTGCTCCACGTTCTCCTCCGGCACGCCCGGGCCCGTGTCGGACACGTGGATGCGCACCGCGCGCGCCGCACCGAGCCGGGGCGCCATCAGGTCCGTATCCACCGCGTCCAGCCGCACTTCCACCTTCCCCCCCTGCCCCGCCCACTGCACCGCGTTCAGCGCGAGGTTCAGCACGGCGCGGTGCAGCAGGTCCTCGTCGCCGTGGACGGCGACGAGCTCGGAGGCGGCATCCACCGAGACGGAGACGTCCACGCCGCGGGCCTGGGGGTGCGCCATCACCACGTCCACCGCGTGCCGCACCAGCCGGGCCAGGTCCAGCCGCTCCGCCGCGCGCAGCCGCGCCCGCGCGAAGTCGATGAACTCCGTGAGCAGGCGGCTCAGCCGGTCGCTCTCCCGCACGACGAGGTTCCCCAGCACCTGCCGGTCGTCGGCCTCGATGCCGTCGCCGGTGAGCTGCTCGGTGGCGCTGCGGATGGAGGCCAGCGGGTTCTTGATCTCGTGCGCCAGCGACGCCGAGAGCTCGGCCACCGCCTCCAGCCGCTCGGCGCGGCCCTTGAGCTGGTCCATCCGCTTGCGCTCGGTGATGTCCTGAAAGATGGCCGTCACCGACGGCAGGCCGCCCTCGTCGCGCTGAATGAGGGTGGTGCTCACGCCGAACACCATCCCCCCCTCCGTCTCGTCCGTCTCGTAGCGCCGCACCGGCGTGCGCGTCTCGGCCGACTGCGCGATCACGCGGCCCAGCCCCGGCGCCACGGCGTCCAGCTTGGCCAGGAACGGCCGCCCCAGCCAGTCGGAGGCGCGGATGCGCAGCAGGTCTGCCGCGGCGGGGTTGATGAACGCCAGCCGCCCGGCGCCGTCCACCGTGATGAGGCCGGTGGCGATGCTGGCCAGCACGTCGTCCGTGTCCAGCCGCAGCAGACGGAGCTCGGTCTCCACCTCGCCCAGCACGGCGCCGGTCTGCCGCAGCCGGTCGCCCAGGTACCCCGTCGCCAGCGCCACGGCGCCGAACAGCACCATCTGCAGCACGGCGCTGGCGTCGAGGGTGTGGGTGCTGACGACGATGTCGGCGAAGAAGAGCAGGCTCACCAGCACGCCGATCAGCACGCCGCCTACGAACGGCAGCAGGATGGCGGCCGCGACGATCACCAGCATCCACAGGGGGACGAAGTCGCTGTCCCGGCCGCCGGTATAGTGCACCACCACGGCCACCAGCAGCACGTCGAAGATCACCTGCCAGTACAGGTAGCCCTGCCCCGGACGGCGGTTGGAGAGGTGCGTGTACCAGAACGAGCCGGCCGTGAACGCGGCCGCCAGCACCAGGATGAGCGAGGCGGCGAGGGTGATGTTGGCCTCGGCCTGCTTCCACACCAGCGCGGCGGCCATGAAGATGGCGCCGGCCAGGCACAGGCGGCCCAGGTACACCCACGACAGCACGCGCCGCGCCTCCGGCAGCCGTCCGGCCTGAAACCGCTGCCTCATGCGCCGCCCCGCGCGCGCCTGCTGGATGCTGCCAATCGCATGAAGGGTCCGCGGATGCGCGTGATGGGTGGGCATAAGTACTCAAAAGTACTCAGATCATGGGATTGTGGACCGGCGGAGGCGCGGGGTCAAGGCGGGGAGGCGCTGCGGGCCGGCTCCGAGCACGCCCCCTCCGGGCGGGTGGGGCGGAAATCCGGCGCTTCGACCAGGTTCGAACTGCGCCCGACGCTGGCCCCCTCTCCCGGCCTCTCCCCCGCAAACAGCGCGGGAGAGAGGTGACGCGAGCCGAATCTCCAGTGTGGATCGGAGGTCGAACGCAGAAGCAGCCTGTCGAAGCGGGATCGAATTCTCCCCTTTCTCCCGCGCAGCGGGGGAGAGGGGCCGGGGGAGAGGGGGCCTCTCGGGCGCCAGTCGGATGCTCTTTGAAACGCCCAGGTGCCCACACGAAAGAGCCGGGACCGCGCTCCGCGATCCCGGCTCTTCCAAATCACTCCCGCACTAACGCACTTCGTCAGTCCGACAGATCCCAGTCGTCCGCGGCGGCCGTCATCCGCATGTCGGCGGGGGAGGCGTGGGCGATGGCGGGGAGCGGCACGTACTTCCGCGCGATCTCCATGGTGTTCTCCACCTTCAGCTGCCGGAACAGGAAGGTGAACGTCTCGTTCAGCACGCCGCGAATACGCTCGCGATCGCTCTCGGGAAGCTCCCACAGCTCGCGCTTGAACGCGCCCAGCGCCTTCTTGCGCGCCTTGTAGATGAACTGCTCCTCCGTATCCCCGGCCTTGCGCTCGTCGGGAAAGTTCTGGCGGCAGTGCTCGTACATCCGCTCGCGCAGCTCCGACGGCAGGTGGTCGTACGCGATGTTCTGGAAGTTGGTGGCCAGGTGGATCTCCGCCGTCTCCACCTTGGGGAAGTTGCCGAACGCGCTCTGCGGCAGCGTGCTGGCCCCGTGCTGCACCGCGCCCGACATCCCGTACTCGTCGCGGGCGATCTGCGACAGCGTGCGCAGTGTCTCGAAGTCGATGGCCACGTCGGCGATGGAGCCGTCCGGCAGCACGGTGCCGCCGTGCGTGGTGCCGCTCTGCACGCTGATCTTGCTGAGCCCCGGCACCGGCTTGCCTTCCTTCTCGCCCAGCGCCTGCAGCGCGCGGTTGTAGCCGTCCATGTAGGCGCGCAGCTCTTCGGGCGTGCTGTTCTCCGTCCCCACCTCGCCGATCTCGCCGCCAATGCTCACGGTGACGCCCGCCGGCTCATAGTGCCGCACGTACGCCGTCAGCTCGGCGGAGAGGCGGGAGTTGAGGGCCTGCTGCGCATCGAGCCCGTCCTGCGCCAGGTCCACCAGCGTGCTGGTGTCGATGTCGATGTTGTAGAAGCCGGCGTGCAGCCCCTCGCGGATGATGTCCTTGACGGCGCGCAGCTCCGGCTCGGGATCGGCCTTGTACTTCTTGGCGTTCACCTGGAAGTGGTCGCCCTGGATGAAGAGCGGGCCGCTCCATCCTTCCTTGATGGCGGCGGCGATCATCACGCTCACGTACTCGGCCGGCCGCTGGTCGGTGTAGCCGATCTCGGAGCGGGCGATCTCGCAGATCAGCGCGCCCACCTGCAGGTCGCGCGCTGCGCTGAACAGGGCGCGAGCGGTGTCGTACGAGGCGGCGCGGACGTTCATGGCGGGGACGGTGAATCCGCCGATCTCGCCGCGGCCGCGGGCCATGTACAGCTCGTGGATGGAGGCGGGGGCAATGCCCACGGCGTGGCCGGCGTGCAGCAGCAGCCAGCGGGCCGTGTCGCGCACGTCCTCGTCGTCGCCAAAGACGGCGGCGCGGATCAGCCGGTCCACCCCGCCCGACCGCAGCGCGTCGGCGCTCACCAGCGCAAAGGCGCCGCCCTGGGCGGTCACGGACTCGCGGACCTCGTCCAGCAGCGCGCGGACGGACGGGCGGGAGAGCAGGTCCTGCCCCTCCGCCGGGGTCGCGGCGGTGTTCACCATGATCTTCCTCGGATCTTGATCGGGATTTTCGGGATGCGTCGGGTCCGCCGCCGGGGTCCGGCCGCGGCGGCGGGAATCTGTTCGCGGCGTGCTCCCGTGGCAAGATTCAGGCGCGGAGCCCCCTCACCGTCCGCGCGGTGGCGGGATTTACACTTCCAGACAAAAAGGTTGACTCCCGTCGATCCGGAACGCAATTAATTATCACATAGGGACTCACCCATCATTCGTCGGAGGGATGAGAGATGAGGTTCGGCACCCGTGGGTTCCGATTGATTGCGCTGGCAATCCTCACGCTCGCCTGCACCGCCGGCGCGGCGCTCACCCTGCTGCATCCCAGGCCGGCCTACGCGCAATCGTGCGGAAACGGTGCGTGCAACGGGATCCTCTGCGCGTACCGGCCGGGCTACGCATGCAGCTTCCCGGACCGGAACTCGTGCACCACCACGAGATGCGCCTTCATCATCCACTGAGCGACGTCCCCGCGGGAGGGCT
>DASTVC010000163.1:0-2540 GCA_035759295.1 Longimicrobium sp.
TCGCGACCTCGTCCCTGGTCCGCCCCGCAATGGGCGTCCCCACGACGATGTCGTCGCTCCCGCTGTACTTCGACAGCAGCACCTGGAAGGCGGCGAGCACCACCATGAACAGCGTCGCCCCCTCGCTCCGCCCCAGCGCCCGGAGTTGCTCCTGCAGCTCGCCGGGAAGCTCGATCGGCTCGTTCCCGCCGCGGAACGTCTGCACGGCCGGGCGCGGATGGTCGGTGGGCAGCTCCAGCAGCTCGGGCGCTCCCGCCAGGCGGTCCCGCCAGTACGAGATCTGCCGCTCCAGCAGCTCGCCCCGCAGGTGCTGGCGCTGCCAGACGGCGTAGTCGGCGTACTGCACCGGCAGCTCCGGCAGCGGCGATTCCCGCCCCTGGAGATACGCCGCGTACACCGCCTCCAGCTCGCGGGTGAGCACCCTCACGCTCCAGCCGTCGCTGACGATGTGGTGCATCGAGAGCAGCAGCACGTGCCTCTCCTCGTCCAGCCGCAGCAGCGACGCACGGAAGAGCGGTCCCGCCGCGAGGTCGAACGGCCGCAGCTCCTCCTCGGCGGTGCGGCGCCTTACCTCCGCCTGGCGGTCCGCCTCGTCCAGCCCCGACAGGTCCTCCACCAGCAGCGTGAAGCCGTCGAACGGCGCAATCACCTGCACCGGTGAGCCATCCACCTCCCGGAAGGTGGTGCGCAGCGCTTCGTGCCGCAGGACGACCTCGCCCAGCGCCCGCTCCAGGGCCGCGTAGTTCAGCGGACCCAGGCGCCAGGCCATGGGGATGTTGTAGACGGCGCTTCCCGGCTCCAGCCGGTCGATGAACCAGAGCCGCTCCTGCGCGAAGGAGAGCGGAGCGCCGTCGCGATGGGCGCGGGGGACGATGCCCGACGAGCGGACCTGCCCCCTGAGCCTGGCTTCGATGAACGCGCGCTTCGCGGCAGAAAGCTCCGGGCGCGGAAGCGTTTTTTCCGAGGCCATCTCAGACTCCTGCAATGGGGTTGAACTGGGGCAGCTGCTCGGCCTCGAATTCGGACATCGTAGCAGCGTCTTCGTAGATCATGCGCTCGATCTCTGCCGCCAGGGCTTCCAGCGTGGGCATCGAGAACACGGTGCGAATCGAGATTTCCAGGTCGAACGTGGCCTGGATCTTGGCCAGCAGACGCATGATCAGCAGCGAGTGCCCGCCCAGGTCGAAGAAGTTGTCGTGCACGCCCACGCGCTCCAGGCGCAGCACCTCCGCCCAGATCCCCGCCAGCACCTCCTCGGCCGGCGTCCGCGGCGCCACGTACTCCCCGCCGGCCGCGTACTCCGGCGCCGGCAGCGCCTTGCGGTCCAGCTTGCCGTTGGGGGTAAGGGGAAGCGCGTCCAGCGGGACGAACGCGGCCGGCACCATGTACTCCGGCAGGCTCTGACGAAGGCGGTCGCGCAGCGCGCCGGTCTCCGCTTCACCCACGATGTACGCCACCAGCCGCGTCTCCCCGGGCGCGTCCTCGCGCGCCACGACGACGGCCTCGCGCACCTCAGGGTGCTCGGCCAGCCGCGCCTCGATCTCGCCCAGCTCAATGCGGAAGCCGCGCACCTTCACCTGGAAGTCCAGCCGCCCCAGGTATTCGATGGCGCCGTCCGCCCGCCACCGCGCCCGGTCGCCGGTGCGATACAGCCGTGCGCCGCCTTCCGCGGAGAACGGATCGGGGACGAAGCGCTCCGCGGTCAGCCCGGGACGATCCAGGTAGCCGCGCGCCACCTGCACCCCGCCGATGTACAGCTCGCCGGGGGTGCCCACGGGCATCGGCCGCAGCGCGGCATCCAGCACGTAGAGCGCGGTGTTCCACACCGGCCGCCCGATCGGCACCACGCCGGCCGACGCTTCGCGCGGGCAGGTCCAGCAGCTCACGTCCACGGCCGCCTCGGTGGGGCCGTAGAGGTTGGTCAGCGCGACAGGCGCCGGGAAGCGATCGTAGAAGCGCTCCACCAGCGCCGGCGGCAGCGCCTCGCCGCTGCACACCACGCGCAGCAGGCTGCCGCACCGCGCCGGGTCCGCCGTCTCCACGAACTGCTGCAGCATGGAGGGGACGAAGTGCATCGTGGTCACGCCGCGCCGCTCGATGACTTCCTGCAGGTACAGCGGATCGCGATGGCCCTCCGGCCGCGCCATCACCAGGCAGGCCCCCTGCTGCAGCGGCCAGAAGAATTCCCACACGGACACGTCGAAGCCGAACGGCGTCTTCTGCAGCACCACGTCGTCCGCGCCGATGCCGAAGTGCGCCTGCATCCACACCAGGCGATTCACCACGCCACGGTGCGCGTTCATCACCCCCTTGGGTCGGCCGGTGGAGCCGGAGGTGTAGATGACGTACGCCAGCGAACCCGCACCCGCGCCGCGCTGCGGATTCTCGATGCTCTCCGCCGCCAGCCGCTCGGCCAGCGCGTCCACCGCCAGCACCGCGACGCCTTCACGCGCGGGGACGGATTCGCGCAGGGCGGCCTGCGTCAGCACCAGCGGTACGCCGCTGTCGTCCAGCATGTACGCCAGCCGCTCGGCGGGGAG
>DASTVC010000164.1:0-15299 GCA_035759295.1 Longimicrobium sp.
GGCTGCTGCGGTCGCTGGACCGGCTGTCGGCGGAGGCGGCGTCGGCTTCGGCGCGGGGCGGGGGGACCATCGCGGCGCACGTGGAGCACCTGCGCTACGGCTTTTCGCTGATGAACCGCTGGGCGGCGGGGGAGAACCCCTTCGAGGACGCGGACTGGAGCGCCAGCTGGCGGCGTTCGACCGTGTCGGAGGAGGAGTGGGCGGAGCTGCGCGCCGCGCTGGCGGACGAGGCGCACCGCTGGCGGGCGGTGCTGGGCACGCCGCGCGAGATGAACCGCGTGGAGCTGAACGGCGTGGTGGGGAGCATTGCGCACCTGGCGTACCACCTGGGCGCCATCCGCCAGATCGACCCCGGCGCCCGCGGCCCCGCCGCCAACGACTGATCGGCAACGCGAGAGCCCCGGCGCCATCGCTGGCGCCGGGGCTCGTCGCGCATCTACTTCCGCCCAACCGTCAGGGCGTGTACGTGGAGTTCTGCGCCTTGGGCGTGCCGCGTCCGCCGGTGCCGTACACGGCCGTGACCAGCGCGGCGGCCCAGTTGCTCCCGTCCATGTTGCTGTTGTCCAGCGCCGGGTTGAGCAGCTCGCGGCTGATGCCGTTCTGCGCCGAGATGGAGGCGTTCGAGTACTGCGTGCGGTCCAGGGTGAGCGTGTCGGTGCCCACCACGCGCGCGATCTTGACCGCGTCGAGGCTGTTGGCCAGTGCCAGCGCCCCGCCGTACGAGTAGTCCACGGGCGCGCCGCCGTTGTCGACCGTATTGGTCGAGGCACCCAGAACCGCATATCCCCCCGCGGGAAGGGTGACCGAGGAGGCGATCAGGTGGTAGGGCCGGCGCCCGGACGCCGCCGAGTCGGCGATGACCAGGTCCTTCAGGTCGACGGCGAGGGAGCCGGCGTTGTACAGCTCGAACCACTCCTGGGACCCGTCCGAAGGGGACGGAGAGGGGTTCGCCATCACCTCGTTGATCACCAGCTTGTACTCCACGTCGGTGCTGATGAGCACGCGGAAGTTGAAGCTGGATACCCCGTCCGGCACCGAGAACTTCCACGTCCGTGACCCCGAGACCTCGTTCTTGTCCAGGATCTCGTTGTACGTGTGGTACGCCTGGTTGGCGCTGGTGAAGAACGCGTTGCCGTCCTGCTGGATCACGCTCACCGTGCCGCCCACCCCGGCCGGCTCTTCCAGGAAGAACACGTTGATGCCCGCCGCCGACGGCGTCACGCCGTCGGGCGTGCCAATGGCCTCGTTCATCAGGTTCTGCACCGTGACGTCGAACGAGAACACGTCCAGCCCGGCGTCATAGGCCAGGTTGGTGGACGTGAGGGTGACGTACGTGTTCTGCCCGCCGACGATGGTCCCGGACGCCCCGCCGGTTCGGGGCGAGACCGGCTCGCAGCGCACCGACGGGGTGCCCGTGACGACCGCCAGGCAATCCAGCGCCTGCAGCCCGTCACCCACCTCCAGCGACGTGCGCCCGCCCACCGGCTGGTCGGAGCAGGCGAGCAGCATCGCGGCGGCAGCGATCATCGGAACGACGAGCCGGCCCGTGCGGGCGGCTTCGCGGATGGAACTGTGCATGGATACGTGCGTGTCGCGTGGGGAAGGGGAAAGGGCGGGAGGACCGCAGATCGAGAACCGGTGCTCTGATTCTGCCCACGCGCCGCCGAAGACCGGGCCGGGATCTTCTCCGTGCCCAGAAGGCCCGTACGTCCGGGGAGACCGGAGCGTGCGGGCGCTTGAATGTTTGTTCAAGATGCCATGCCGCGACCCCAAACGCAAGTCCCGAACAGGATTCTGCCGCAGGATCCTGTAGCAGTGTCCTCATGCGCGCGGGCGAGAAACTGCGCTCTGCAAGAGCAGGGAAAACGGGCGTTGGGAGCATGCGCTCACTTCGTGTGAGACCCCATTCTGTCCGGGAATTCCGCCGCGACTCGGCGTGACGATCCTGCGATCGGGAACGAGAGCCCCGGCGCCGTTCGCGGTCACCGGGGCTCGTTGCGTCTGCGTGCGCCGCTCAGGGCGTGAAGGTGGAGTTCTGCGCCTTGGGGGTGCCGCGGCCGCCGGGGCCGTACACCGCGGTGACCAGCGCGTCCGCCCAGTTGCTTCCGTCCATGTTGGAGTTGTCCAGCGCTGGGTTCAGGAGCTCGCGGCTGACGCCGTTCTGCGCGGATACGGCCGCGGCGGCGTACTGCGTGCGGTCCAGCGTAAGCGTGTCGCTGCCCACCACGCGCGCGATCTTGAACGCGCCCAGGCTGTTCGCGAACCCGCTCATGGTGTACACGTAGTCGATGGGCACGCCACCGTTGTTCGTGGTGTTGGTGGTTTTCCCCAGCGTGACGTACCCGCCGGGCTGCACCACCACCGACGACGAGATCAGGTGGTACGCCCTGCGTCCGGCGGCCGCCGAGTCGGCGATCACCAGGTTCTGCAGGTCCACGGCCAGCGACCCGGCGTTGTAGAGCTCGATCCACTCGCCGTTGGCGTCGGTGATGGTGCCGCCCGGGTTCACCAGCATCTCGTTGATCACCAGCTGGTAGTCCACCTCGGTGCTGACCAGCACCCGGAAGCTGAAGCTGGTGACCCCGGCCGGCACCACGAACTGCCACGGCTTGGACGCGGAAACCTCGTCCTTGTCCAGGATCTCGTTGTACGTGTGGTAGGCCTGGTTGGCGCTGGTGAAGAACGTGTTGCCGTCCTGGTTGGCCACGCTCACCGTGCCGCCCACGCCCACCGGCTCTTCCAGAAAGAACACCCTGATGCCGTCGGCCGCCGGCGTAACCCCGTCAGGGGTGCCCATGGCTTCGTTCATCAGGTTCTGCACCGTGACGTCGAACTGAAAGATTTCGACGCCCGCGTTGTAGCTCAGGTTGCTGGAGGTGAGCGTGACGTAGCTGTTCTGCCCGCCCACCACCGTCCCCAGCGCCCGGCCGGTGCCCGGCGCGAGCGGCGCGCAGCTGACCGACGCCGCGGCGCCGACGACGGCGTGGCAGTCGAACGCCTGCAGGCCGTCACCGGGCTGCAGCGACGTGCGGCCCGCGACCGGCTGGTCGGAGCAGGCGGCCAGCGCCGCGAAGAGCATGAACGGCACTACGAGCCGGCCCGTGCGGGCAGCTCTGCTCACGGAGATTTTCACTTTTTTCTGAATCGCGTGGAAAGTAGGATCAGGAGGGGTCGCAAGCCGATGATCGGTGCTTTGATCCTGCCCACGCGCCGCCGGAAGGGCTCCGGGGACGGTCCTGTCGGTGCACTGCCGTTGGATGAACTTCGCATGTTTTTGGTCCGATGGCAATAGCCGGTGCACAAAGTGTGTCAAAAGATCGGCAGCCGGGCGGCCGAGAGGGCCGGGCGATCGGGATCCGGCGCCGCTCGCGGGGGGCGCCGGAGGTCATCGGCACGGGCCCTCGCAGCCGGAGTCACGTCCTCACACGACCTTGGTGGGAAAGTCACACGCCGTGAGTATTGACAAGAAAATTTGTCAAGGATAAAATCGGATCATGCTCGACCTGCAAGTGATCGACGATCCGGCCGCCGCGGCGGTCGCGCTGGAGCCGGTGCGCAGCCGGCTGCTGGCCGAGCTCGCGCACCCCGCTTCCGCCGCCGCGCTGGCTTCGCGCGTGGGTTTGGCGCGGCAGAAGGTGAACTACCACCTGCGCGCGCTCGAGGCGCACGGGCTGGTGCGGGTGGCGGAGACGCGCCGCTGGGGCGGGCTCACCGAGCGGCTGCTGGTGGCCAGCGCCGCCTCGTACCTGGTCTCGCCCCTGGCCATGGGCGCGGCGGCGGCTGACCCCGAGCGCCGTGCCGACCGCCTGTCCGCCAGCTACCTGATCGCGCTCGCCGCGCGCATCGTCCGCGAGGTCGCCAGCCTGGTGCGGGGATCGGAGGAGGCGGACAAGCGGCTGGCCACGCTCTCCATCGACACCGAGATCCGTCTTCGCTCCCCCGCCGACCGCGCCGCGTTCACGCACGAGCTCACCCAGGCCGTGACGGCGCTTGCCGCGCGCTACCACGACGAATCCGCGCCCGGCGGCCGGCCGCACCGCCTGGTGGTCGTCGCGCATCCGCTTCCCACTGAACCCCGACCGCAGGAGTAGCCCCATGCCCGTGCAGAAAGACGAGTCCGGACGCCGCTACGTGCAGGCCGAAGTCGAGGTCCCCGGCACCCCCGAAGAAGTGTGGGACGCCATCGCGACCGGCTCCGGCATCTCGTCCTGGTTCGTCCCCGCCGAGGTGGACGGGCGCGTGGGCGGCGACGTGGTCTGCCACTTTGGCCCGGGGATGGACTCGCTGGCCAAGGTCACGGAGTGGGACCCGCCGCGCCGCTTCGTGGCCGACAGCCGCGACGGCATGGGGCCGGACGATCCCACGGTGGCGACGGAGTGGATCGTGGAGGCGAAAGCGGGCGGCAGCTGCGTGGTGCGCGTGGTGCACCGCTGGTTCACCGACAGCGACGCGTGGGACAACCAGTTCGAAGGGCACACGTTCGGCTGGCAGGCGTTCTTCCGCGTGCTGCGGCTGTACCTGGCGCACTTCAGCGGCCTGCGCGGCACGCTGGTGCAGGTGATGGGTGTCGCCCCGCCGCCCAAGGAGGAGGCGTGGGCCGCGTGGACGGGGCCGCTGGGGCTGGCCGGCGCGCAGGTAGGGGAGCGGGTGAGCACGCCGGCGGGTGCGCCGCGGCTGGCGGGGACGGTGGAGTGGGCGGGGCAGCCCGGCTGGCCGGAGGACCTGCTGATCCGGCTGGACGAACCCGCGCCCGGCATCGCCCATCTGTTCCCGCACCCGATGGGCGGGCAGGTCTACCTGACGATGCGGCTGTTTCTCTACGGCGACGACGCCCCCGCCGCCGCGGCGCAGGCGGAGGCTGACTGGCAGGGGTGGATGGGCGAGCACTTCGCCCCCGCCGCCGCGCCCACGGGGTGAGTCGGGAGGCCGACGTGGGATAGCGGGCGCCGCGCCCGGTCTCGCTCACCAAACCGTCACAAGCGTTGACTTCCTGAGAGGGTGTTGCTAAACCGTCCACAAACGTTGACTTTCTAGGGAGGCGCCGCTCCGCAAACTACTTTCACGCAAAGGGTTGGCGCCGACTGA
This sequence comes from Longimicrobium sp., assembly GCA_035759295.1. Lineage (GTDB taxonomy): Bacteria > Gemmatimonadota > Gemmatimonadetes > Longimicrobiales > Longimicrobiaceae > Longimicrobium. The sequence goes on from DASTVC010000164.1 coordinate 5,086, forward strand.
GGGACCTTGTCTGCCTGACTGAGGGGCTTGAACGGCTCCCGAGGGCTGGGCCTCGCGTGACCCGACAAAGATCCTTCGGTCGCGCGCAAGCTTCTGTGGTTATGAAGGTTACGGGCGTGCGCTCCCTCAGGATGACAGTGTGCCTCCGGTGGGAGCTGGTGAGGTTTAGTCGACGGCTGGCCCCAGCGGTGGCGGAGAGGAGATCCTTCGGTCGCGCGCAAGCGATTGCAGACGTTAAAGTTCCGTGTGGCGCTCCCTCAGGAAATCAACGCTTTGGATGGGAAGGTTTAGCAACACCCGCTCACACGGAGGGCACGGAGTCTGTCGCTCCTCCGTGTCCTCCGTGCCCTCCGTGTGAGACCGTTCTTTTGACCGGATCCCGAGATCAGCTGAACGGCCCCGTCCGCATCACCCAGAACGCGGTGTGGGCCAGGGCGAGCACCACGGCGGCAGCGGTGGCCATCCACCGGCGGGTGCCCATCCGGTCCCGCAGCGCCGCGGTTTCCAGCGCCATCACCGCCAGCAGCGCGGGAACCACCGTCCAGGCAAGGCGGGTGGCGTAGAACCCCATCAGCCCGAAAAAGGGAAGGCTCGCCAGCAGGTAGACGGCCACCGCCACCCCCACCCGCCGCTCGTGCTCGCCAGCCGCCCGAATGCCGCCCCGGACGTGCATCGCCAGCGCCAGCGACGCGACCATCAGCGCCGGAAACGCCGCAGCCCGGCCCACCATCCCTACGTACTCGCCCAGGTTGGCGGCCAGCTCGCCGGCAAACGCGCCGGGTCCGCGGGCCGCCGCGTCCGCCATCCAGACGAACTGCCGGTAGCGGGCCACCTCGGGCGCGTGGAACGAGCCCGTGCGCCACACCACGTACGCGGTCCACGCCAGCAAGGGCAGCGCGAATGCGGCCAGCAGCGCCGCCGCCCGCGCCACCCGCCGGCCGAGCGGAGGGCCGCCCGCCAGCAGCAGGAGCGCTGCCCCCGCGGCTGGAACCGCAAAGGCGCCATACGCCAGCGCGCACACTCCCAGCGCCGCGCCCATCCCCGCCGCGCGCGCCATCCCCAGCGTTCCCAGCCGCGGCTGCAGCCGGCAGAACAGCCAGAGCGACAGCACGGGGACGAACACGTTGAACAGCTGCAGGTGCGGCGTCCAGAAGAACGCGCGGGTCACCTCGTTGGCCAGCAGCACGGCCACGGGCAGAACGATCGCCGGGTCGCGGTACGAGCGCGCGCCCACCATCCGCCGGAACAGCATGAGCGACGCGGCCAGCAGCAGCGCGTTCAGCGTGATGAAGCCGGCGTACCAGGGAAGCAGCCGTCCGGGCGGCGCCCCGCCGCGTCCCGGCGCGTACGCGCGGGACGGCAGCCGCGCGCCCACCGCCTCGAGCCCCGCCGCGCGGTACGGCATCGCCAGCGCCCATCCCAGCGCCGCGTACAGCGGGCGGCTCTGCCACGCCCCGGACCCCGGCGTCAGCACCCGCCGCGGGTCTTCGGCCAGCACCAGGAACACGTGCGAGTCGCAGTTCAGGTCCACGTGCAGCCGCCCCCCCAGGTTCACCGGGTTCAGGCAGTAAGCCGCCGCCCGGCGGCCCGGGTGCGGTGACGCCAGAAAGGGAAGGGTGGCGGCGGCGACCAGGGCGGCCACCAGAAGCGTCTCGCGCAGTGCGCGCCCCGCGCCGGAGAGCCGCCGCGGCTTCGGGGGTGCCGGCGCGGTGCGATCCGGCTGGATCGCGGGGAGCGGGAGGGTGGTTTGCATGGGATGCGGATGGACCGGGAGGCACCGCGAATGCTTCGCCGAGGTCTACGAATATGTGACTAAAGGGGGCGGATCGACAGAGTTTTCTCTGCCCTTCGGCGACCCGCACCCTTCCGCGCCCCCGCCCGGATTGTGCGGCGGCGATCAGACGTTAGCTTCCCCTCTTCTCTCGTCTTTCCCCTCGTGCTTTGCTGATGCAGATCCCATCCGCCGACCGGTTCCGTCCCGAACGCGACCAGCACAACCCCCGGCTCCCGGTGCGCTGGTACGCGCCCGTCCCGGATACCGGCTACGACCTGCACGTCCCGGAAGGCGTGGAGGACGAGCCGGATCCCGCCTCCATCACCTTTGCGCAGACGGTGCTCGCCGCGCTCGACGCCATCCTGGACGAGGCGATGGAGCACGTGCGCCGGTACGTGGACGCGCAGCGGCTGGGGATCGCGCAGGGGCGGGCGGACGTGCACGGCGTGTTCTGTGACGCCGCGTGCGCGCGGGTGGAAGTCGGCTTCAGCTGGGAGATCCAGATGAACGTGCTCTGGACCGTCGCCTTTTACTGGGACGGCTCCGGCCGCCGCACCCCCGTCGAGCTTTCCGTGAGGCCGCGATGATGGACGGCATCGATCGGGAGGCCGTGCCGGATCAGGCGGCAGGCGGGGCAGGGGATGCGGAGCGGGCGGAACTGCTGGCGCGGATCCGCCGGCTGGAGCGGGCGTCGCGCGCGCTGGAGCCGGGGACGTCGTCGCGAAAGCGGCTGCGGGGCGCGGTGCTGGCGTCGGGCGAGCGCTTTCTGCGGGCGATCGATGGATTGCACGGCTTTGTGCCGGGGGACGCGGCGGGGCTGCTGGAGCTGCCGATCGGCGAGCGAGGCGCGCCGCTGGACGAGGTGATGGAGCTGCTGGAGCGCGAGGCCGTGCTCCCCGGCGGAAATCCGGCGTCGCCGGGGCACCTGGCGTACATCCCCGGCGGCGGCATCTACCACAGCGCGCTGGCGGATTACCTGGCCGCCGTCACCAACAAGTACGCGGGGATCTTCTTTACCGGCCCCGGCCCGGTGCGGATGGAGAACCAGCTGGTGCGCTGGGCGGCGGACCTGGTCGGGTACCCGGCCGGGGCGGGCGGCTCCATCGCGTCCGGCGGCAGCCTGGCCACCCTTACCGCCATCACCACCGCCCGCGACGCGCACGGCCTGCGCGGCGCCGACTACGCCTCCGCCGTGGTCTACCTGACCAGCCAGGCGCACCACGCGGTGGAAAAGGCGCTGCGCATTGCCGGGCTGGGCGAGGCGCCGGTGCGGATGGTGGACATCGACGAGCGCTTCCGCATGCGCCCCGACGCGCTGGCGGCGGCGATCGCGGCGGACCGCGCGGCGGGGCTGCGTCCCTGGCTCGTCGTCGCCGCCGCGGGGGCAACGGACACGGGCGCGGTCGATCCCCTGGACGCGCTGGCCGACGTGGCGCAGCGCGAAGGATGCTGGCTGCACGTGGACGCGGCGTACGGCGGGTTCTTCATGATGACGGAGCAGGGGCGGGCGGTGCTGGCGGGGATCGAGCGCTCCGATTCCGTGGTGCTGGACCCGCACAAGAGCCTGTTCCTGCCCTGGGGCGCCGGGATGGTGCTGGTGCGCGACGTGGGCGCCCTGGCCGATGCGCACGCCGGCACCGGCAGCTACATGCAGGACGCCCTGCGCGCGGACCCCGGCGAGGTGTCGCCCGCGGACGTGTCGCCGGAGCTTTCCAAGCCGTGGCGCGCGCTGCGAATGTGGCTGCCGCTGGTGCTGCTGGGTACCGCGCCCTTTCGCGCGGCGCTGGAGGAAAAGCTGCTGCTGGCGCGCTACTTCTACGACGAGGCGGGGGCGCTGGGCTTCGAGATGGGCCCGCAGCCGGACCTGTCCATCGTCACCTTTCGCTGGGCGCCCGCGGGGATGGACCTGGCGCGCGCCAACGCCGTCAACGAGGCCATCGTCGAGGCCGTGCGGGCCGACGGGCGGATCTTCCTTTCATCCACCATGCTGGACGGGCGGTTCACGCTGCGCATGGCAGCCCTCTCCTTCCGCACCCACCGCCGCACCATCGACCTGGCGCTGGAGATCCTCTCCGAGCAGCTGGCTCTCGTCGGAACCTGAACCGGGAATCTCGTGATGAACTCAACGTGGCGCGCGGCATTCGTCCTGGTCCTGCTCGCCGCCTGCGGATCGGAGTCGGATGCGGCTCGCGGCGGAGCGCCGGATTCCGCACAGGCGACGACGGCTGGCACGGCGGATACGGTGCCGGCCGATTCCCCGGCTGCCGCCGTCCCCGTGATGGTGCTCGCACCCGATGGGCTGGCGATCGCCGGCGGCGTGGTTTCTCAGCGGCTTGCGTTCGGGGAACCGCAGGCGCGCGTGCTGGCGGAGGCCGGCGCCGTGCTCGGAGCGCCGCGGAACGGGGGGATGCAGGAGGAGTGTCCCGCCGGGCCGCTCTACCAGACGACGTTCGCCACGCTGCAGCTGGTCTTTCAGGACAGCGCCTTCGTGGGATGGGCCGCGCAAATACCCTCCCCGCTGCGGACGGCCGAAGGGATCGGCCCCGGCTCCACGCTGACGCAGATCCGCGCCGCCTATCCCGCCGCCACGGTGGACCAGACCTCGCTCGGCACCGAGTTCGCCGCCGGCGACCTCTACGGCGTTTTTGCCGACTCCACGGCGGACGCCAGGCTGCAGCACCTGTTCGCGGGGATCAACTGCATCTTCCGCTGAGGCGGACAGCGTAGCCGGGAGAATACAACAGCCCCGGCGCCTTTACGGCGCCGGGGCTTTGTGCAGGATCCGGCATTCACATCTCCAGCCGCCCTGCTATGCGGCGTTTCTCGCCTGCGCCTGCAGCCGCGCGGTGAGCAGGCGAACGTCGACCGAGCGGTCCAGTACCTCGACGGCGCCCAGCTCGCGGACCCAGTCCAGCAGCGCCGCGTCGGTCTGCGTGGTGTAGACCACCACCGCCGTCGGCGCGCCGGCCAGCGCCTGCAGCAGCCCGATTCCGTCCAGGCGGGGGAGGGCGATCTCGGTGACCAGCCAGTCGGGCCTCAGGCGCTGCGCGTAGGCGAGCGCGGCCTCGCCGTCCGCCGCCTCGATGACCCCGAAGCCGTCCGCTTCCAGCGCACGGCGCAGCGCCTGGCGTGCCTCGCGGTCGTCGTCGGCCACCAGCACGCGGATGCGCCCTCCCGCCGGCAGGCGCGCCGGGACCGCCGCAGGGGCGGAGGGAGCTGGCGGGGCAACCGGCGCGGGGGTGGCCGCCGGAGCGCCTGCGCCGCCGCCCAGCAGCTGCGCCAGCAGCGCGTCCACGTCGGACTGCGGCGACGCGTCGGCGGCGCCCAGGGGCGCGGCGACGTTGTCGAGCAGCTCGTGCAGCGAGGTCATGCCCTGGAGCACGCGCTCCAGGCCGGCCTCCCACAGCGTGAGCATCCCCCCTTCGCCCGCGGCGCGTGCCAGGTCGCCGTAATCCGCTTGCCGGGCGATCAGGCGCTGCATCTCCGCCGTAACGAGCATCACCTCCGGGACCACCATCCGCCCCGTGAAGCCCGTGTACCGGCACCGGGCGCACCCCACCGCCGTGCGCAGGCTGCGGGTGTCGCGCCCCATCAGCAGGGCCTGCTGGTCCACCGGAAGCTCGGAGAGCTGTACGGGCTGGCAGCAGTCGGCGCACAGGCGGCGAAGCAGCCGCTGCGCGATCACCGCCTTGAGCGCGCCCGAAAGGGCGCCCAGGTCCACCCCCATGTCGGTGAGCCGGGCCACGGCCGACACGGCGTCGTTGGTGTGCAGCGTGGAGAGCACCAGGTGGCCGGTCATGCTCGCCTTGAGGGCGATCCCCGCCGTTTCGCCGTCGCGCACCTCGCCCACCAGGATGACGTCGGGGTCCTGGCGCAGCATGGAGCGCAGCGCGGAGGCAAAGGTGAGCCCCGCCTTCTCGTTCACCTGCACCTGGTTGATCCCGTCCAGGCGGATCTCGACGGGGTCTTCGATGGTGGTGATGTTGCTGGTGCTGCCCTGCACGCGCCGCAGCACGGAGTACAGGGTGGTCGTCTTGCCGGACCCGGTGGGCCCGGTCACCAGCACCATCCCCTCCCGGCTCTGCAGCAGCTTTTCCACCCGGTGCAGCTCCGCCGGCAGAAAGCCCAGGGAGGCCAGGTCCACGGTGCCCGCGCCGGAGTCCAGCAGCCGCACCACCACTTTTTCCTGGCCCTGCTCCAGCGGCAGGGTAGAGATGCGCAGGTCCACCTTGCGGCCGTCCAGCGTCACGGTGCAGCGCCCGTCCTGGGGGCGAATGCGGTCGGAGATGTCGACGCCGGCGGTCACCTTGAAGCGGCTCACCAGCGCGGGCGACGCCTCGCCGGGCACGCGCATGGCGTCGTGCAGCAGCCCGTCCACGCGAAAGCGTACCAGAAGCGCGCCCTCCTTGGGCTCCAGGTGCACGTCGCTGGACCGCTGTGCCAGCGCCTCGCGAAGGATGCGGGCCTGCATCTGCTCGGCGGTCCCGCTCAGCACGGGCACCTGCGGCCCGCCGCCTTCCTGCTCCGGGTACAGCCTGTTCATCGCCTCCCGCAGCTCGCCGGGGTGCCCCAGCCCCAGCTGCACCCGCCGTCCGGTGGCGAACGCCAGCTCGTCCGCCCACCCCGCCAGCGGATCGGCGCACACCACGCGCAGGACTCCGTCCCGCAGTCCCACGGGCACCGCCCAGAAGCGCCTCGCCAGCCGCCGCGGCAGGAGCTCCGCGGCCGCGGGATCCACCGTTCCCAGCGGGATGTACGGAACGCCGCAGTGCCGCTCCGCCGCGGCCGCCACCTCGGCGCGGGGCACGCCGGCGGCTTCCAGGGCCTCCCAGGCGCTCGGGGCCTGCCGTGTGGCGGCGGCCCGGGCGAGCGGGTGGTTGTCACGGACGAACAGATCCAGGAGCCAGCGGTCAGTGGGCGACCCGGGCGACGGGGCGGTCGGGGCAGACATCGGTGAGGGGGGGAGTTCGAGGAGAGAACGGCGGACGTGGGCACGCACGAAGGCAAGGGAAGGACCCATTTGTGGAATCTGGATAAATGCTCAATCCGCAACATCTTGTGAGATATTCTCCGCTACGCGGGAAGGGCCCTCGCTCGTCCGGACTCCCGACATCCGCCCCGGAATTCCCAAACCGCGGAAGGCTTCGCATCAGCGGATTCCGGCCGCCCGCCCGTCCGCCTCACGCGTGCGGACAGGCTACTCCGGCCCGACGTGCGGTTCCTGGGCGCCGTCCGGAATCCGGACACGCGGTGGGTCGCGCAAATCCGCGGCGGGGGCCGACGCGCCGCGGCCGTGATGCGCGCCCAGGTCCACCATTGTGCTCGGTGCGCTTTTGCGTTACCCTTGGATCCATGAGCAATCACGCGCACACCTGCCGCGGCTACCGCTACTACGGATTTCCCAAGGGGAGTCCGGGGCCGGCCGCGCGCGTGTAGCATCCGCTCGCCACAGGCACTCAGGGCTCCCGGATTACCGCCGGGGGCCTTTTTGTTTACCTGACATCCGCTTGCGCGCGCGCCTGATGCGCCGGTCCGGGTGCGGCGGATGATGGAGAGCGAAATTGCTTGCTTTTCGTCGGGAAATGCTTTAGGGTTGCTGTCATGAGCATCTGTACGCGTCTCTGCTGCCTCTACGGCTACGACCTGTCTCCCAGGGGGAGTCCGGGACCGGCGACGCACGTGTAGATCTGCTCGCGACTGGCACCTGGGCTCCCGCGAACCGCCGGGGGCCTTTCGTTTGCCCGCATCGTCCCCCCATCCCATCCCGAGAAGAGGCACACCATGATCATCGTCACCCGGCTGGGCGTCACCGAGGCGGAGGTCGACACCATCCGCGAACGCATCGAGACGCTCGGCATGCGCACGCACCTTTCGCGCGGCGAGCAGCGCACCATCATCGGCTGCATCGGCGACGAGTCGCTGCTGCACGAGGCCGCGCTGCTCAGCCTGCCCGGGGTGGACAGCGTGCACCCCGTGCTCAAGCCGTACAAGCTGGCCTCGCGCGAGTTTACCGCCGGCCCCAGCGTGATCCGCGTCGGCGACGGGGTGGAGATCGGCGGGCGGCAGCTGGCCGTGATCGCCGGGCCCTGCTCGGTGGAAGGGCGCGACATGCTGCGGCAGACGGCCCGCTCCGTGGCCGCGGCCGGCGCCGGAATGCTGCGCGGTGGCGCATTCAAGCCGCGCAGCAGCCCGTACGCCTTCCAGGGGCTGGGCGAGGCGGGGCTCAAGATGCTGGCCGAGGTACGCGCGGAGACCGGCCTGCCCATCGTCACCGAGGTGATGGACACGCGCCAGGTGGAGCTGGTGGCCGAGTACGCCGACGTGCTGCAGATCGGCGCGCGCAACATGCAGAACTTCTCGCTGCTCTCCGAGGTGGGGCGCGTGCAGCGGCCCGTCCTGCTCAAGCGCGGGCTGTCGGCCACCATCCAGGAGTTCCTGATGGCGGCGGAGTACATCATGGCGCAAGGCAATCGTGACGTGATCCTGTGCGAGCGCGGCATCCGCACCTACGAGACGGCCACGCGCAACACGCTCGACATCGCCGCCATCCCCGTCCTGAAGGCCGAGACGCACCTGCCGGTGATGGTGGATCCCAGCCACGCCGGCGGCCGCGCGGACCTGGTGGCGCCCCTTTCCTTCGCCGCCATCGCCGCGGGCGCGGACGGGCTGGTGGTGGAGGTGCATCCCGACCCGACCCAGGCGCTCTCCGACGGCGACCAGTCGCTCACGCTTGGCAACTTCGACGAGCTCATGCGCGCCATTCTCCCCTTTGCCCACGCCGCGGGCCGCACCCTGTCCGCGCCGCCGGCGCTGCGGGTGGAGGCCGCGTGAGCACGCAGACGGCCGAGGCGCCCCCCGCCCAGGCGCCTCCCCAGGCGCCGTCCCCGGCCGAGGAGCTGTCGCGCATCCGCGACGAGATCGTGCGGGTGGACCGCGCCATCGTGGAGCTGATCGCGGAGCGCGTGGCGCTGGCGCGGCAGGTGGGCCCGGTCAAGCGCGCGCTGGGCATGCCCACGCTCGACCCGCCGCGCGAGGCCGCCGTCGTCCGCCGCGCCAGCGCCCTGGCGCGCGAGGCCGGCCTTGCGGAAGAGGACGTGCGCTACGTCTTCTGGCACCTGGTCGGCCTGTGCCGGCGGGTGCAGATGGAGGGGGAGTAGGGCGGGGAAGTGCGTGAGTGCGTGAGTGCGTGAGTGCGTGAGTGCGTGAGTGCGTGAGTGCGAAAGTGCGAAAGTGCGAAAGTGCGAAAGTGCGAAAGTGCGAAAGTGCGAAAGTGCGAAAGTGCGAAAGCACGCCTCCCTCACGCTCCACACTGTCATTTCGAAGGAGGCGCCGCGCGGAACCCGCCTGCACCGGGTATCCTGGCGCCGACTGAGAAATCTACTGTCCCAACCTGGAGATCCGTCGCGAGCCGGGGATCCCGCCCACACGTCCCTTTCGGTGATCGATGGATCCTGACCATCCCGCGCAACTCCGCACTGTCGCCATCGTCGGGCTGGGGCTGATCGGCGGATCGCTGGCGCGCGAGCTGGCCGGCCGCGGTGTGCGCGTCCTTGGCTGGGACGCCGATGCGGAGAGCCTGCGTGAGGCGGTGTCGGCGGGCGTCATCCAGCACCCGCTCGCGGACGACCTGCGGGATGTGGATCAGGCGGATGCGGTGGTGCTCGCGGTGCCGGTGCTCGCCGCGGCGCAGGTGCTGCGGAAGCTGGCGCCACGGCTGGCCGGCGTGCGGCTGATCACGGACGTGGGGAGCACCAAGACCTCCATCGTCCGCGAGGCGGAGGCGCTGGGGGTTGGCGCGCGGTTCGTCGGCTCGCATCCGCTGGCCGGCGACCACCGCAGCGGGTGGAGTGCGTCGCGCGCCGGGCTGTTCGACGGCGCGCGCATCTTTCTCTGCCGGACCAGGGAGACGGCGGGCGATGCGATGCTGCTGGCGTCCGATCTGTGGACGAGCGTCGGCGGGCGGCCGGAGGTGATCGACGCCGACCTGCACGACGTGCGGCTCGCGTGGACCAGCCACCTGCCGCAGGTCGTTTCCACCGCGCTGGCGCTCACCATCAACCAGACGGGGACGCCGCGCGGCCAGCTGGGCCCCGGCGGCCGCGACGTGACCCGCCTGGCCGGGAGCGACCCCGCCATGTGGGCCGACATCCTCCTCGACAACGCCGACGCCCTGGCCTCCGCCCTTGGGAAGATGGGCGCCCGGCTCGACGGCCTGCAGCGCGCCGTAATGTCGGGAGATCGCGAGGAACTGCTGCGCCTGCTCGACGAGGCGCGAAGGTGGCACGGTACGGACGGATAAAAGATTGGCCCCACACGGAGTCAACGGAGTTTCTCGTGCCGACTCCGCAGACTCCTTCGGCTGTATGCTGGTGGAGCCCATCTACCAATGGTGCACAGCTTATACGTGCGTCAGGGTTACCAGATAGTTCATGCTCGTAAG
>DASTVC010000165.1:0-11096 GCA_035759295.1 Longimicrobium sp.
TCGCGACCTCGTCCCTGGTCCGCCCCGCAATGGGCGTCCCCACGACGATGTCGTCGCTCCCGCTGTACTTCGACAGCAGCACCTGGAAGGCGGCGAGCACCACCATGAACAGCGTCGCCCCCTCGCTCCGCCCCAGCGCCCAGAGCTGCCCCAGCAGCTCGCCGGGAAGCTCGATCGGCTCGTTCCCGCCCCGGAACGTCTGCACGGCCGGGCGCGGATGGTCGGTGGGCAGCTCCAGCAGCTCTGGCGCGCCCGCCAGGCGCCCCCGCCAGTAGGAGAGCTGCCGCTCCAGCAGCTCGCCCCTCAGGTGCTCGCGCTGCCAGGCGGCGTAGTCCGCGTACTGCACCGCCAGCTCCGGCAGCGGCGATTCCTGCCCCTCGCGGTACGCGATGTACAGCGACGACAACTCGCGTAAGAACACCTCCAGGCTCCAGCCGTCGCTGACGATGTGGTGCATCGAGAGCAGCAGCACGTGGCTCTTCTCGTCCAGCCGCAGCAGCGCCGCACGGAAGAGCGGCCCCGCCGCGAGGTCGAACGGCAGCACCACGTCATCGGTGGCGCGGCGCCTCACCTCCACCTCGCGGTCCGCCTCGTGCAGCCCCGACAGGTCCTCCACCGGCAGGGTGAAGCCGCCGAACGGCGTAATCACCTGCACCGGTGAGCCATCCACCTCCCGGAAGGTGGTGCGCAGCGCTTCGTGCCGCCGGACGACCTCGCCCAGCGCCCGCTCCAGCGCCGCGTAGTCCACCGCACCCAGGCGCCATGCCATGGGGATGTTGTAGACGGCGCTTCCCGGCTCCAGCCGGTCGATGAACCAGAGCCGCTCCTGCGCAAAGGAGAGCGGAGCGCCGTCGCGATGGGCGCGGGGGACGATGCCCGATGGGCGGACCTGCCCCCTGAGCCTGGCTTCGATGAACGCGCGTTTGGCGGCAGAAAGCTCCGGGCGCGGAAGCGTCTGTTCCGAGGCCATCTCAGACTCCTGCAACGGGGTTGGACTCGGCCAGCTGCCCGGCCTCGAATTCGGACATGTCGGCCACGTCTTCGTAGATCCTGCGCTCGACCTCTCCCGTCATGGCTTTCGGCGTCGGCATGGAAAACACGGTGCGGACCGGAATTTTCAGGTGCGTGGAGCCACGTAACCTCATCCTCCGCCGACGCGAGCTCAGGCGCGGGGAGCGCCCTGACGTCCGGGCTTCCCGTGCGGAGTCAGCGGCAGCGCGTCCAAGGAGACGAACACCGCCGGCACCATGAACTCCGGCAGGCCAGCGCCGGTGAGCGTTCCCGGGGAGTTGTGCGTGGGGGGCGTGGGCGTGGCGCGCGGCTACCTGGGCAGCTCCGCCCGGACCGCGCTCGACGTCGCCGAGAGGGGTTGGAGGGATGTCCGATCAGCAAGCACGTACATAGCCTGTTTTCACCACGAAAAAAGCTCGTAAGGCGCCAAACCTGCAGCGCTATGTCACCGAGGGGATCCCTTGACGGTGCCAGCTTCAAATCAATCCCGGCAACCGCGCGCAACCGTACGGCCCTCGATCTAAAGGATTGATCTCATACGATGACCTCCCTCGCCGGTATAAGTCAACTCTCTTCGACAAAATCTGGCGGTAATCCATAGATAGGGAATTCACGCCAGTCCAGCGCGTGTTGTGTGTAAACCCTTGTTTCAAAGAAACCTGGCTGCCTTCCACGCATCGCTGGAGGCGCCGGTGATCGGACGGGCGGAAGCGGAGGCTGCCCGGACACTTCCTGGAAGAAGGACACAGCAGGAGCCGCTGCGCCTCGTCGTGATCCGGGGTACGGCGCCGGTACGCTCGGGGCGGGCGCTTCCAGCCGGCCGCCCCACGGGGCAAAAGTCGCGGAAGTCGGCGCAGGCGCGTGCGTTTCTCCAGTCGATTAGATACTTGCGTGAACGGGTATGGCCGGTTGCGCGGCACGTGGCCCATGGGGATTTGGTCCCCCCGGTTCGTTACCGGCAGCGGAATTCGATTCTGAACGCAAACGCGCCCGGACCATTCGGATGGCCCGGGCGCGTCGTGTTTGCATGGAACAGTGGAGCGTATCGGGTTCGAACCGATGACCTTCCGCTTGCAAAGCGGATGCTCTCCCAGCTGAGCTAACGCCCCGTCACAGTCGTTGAAACTAGCGGATTTCTCCGCCACGTTCAACCCCGGACGGCGTTCCGCCTGCATCCACCGTCCCCTGCAGCTCGGAGGAGAGCGCCGCGAGCCACGGAGGCGGCGGCATTCCGCTCGCGTGGAACTCGCGCTCCAGCTGGCCGGCCAGGTTGCGGAGCACGCGGGAACGGTCCGCCCGCGGATACAGTCCGGCGAGCACGATGAGCGCGGACCGCGCGTCCTGCAGACCGCCGGAGCGGCGCAACGCCGCGGTTCGCGCATACCACGCGTTCAGCTTGCGGAGCGTGCGCTGCTGCGGCTGGCCCTCGCCGCGGATGAACGCGCGCAGGCCCATGGCCGACATGCCGATCTCGTCGGCTGCCGTGCGCAGCGACGTGGCGGCGACGGCCTGCTCGGCCTCGTACCGCATTACCTCGACGGATACGCGCAGCTCAGGCGACGGCATGCGCCCCCGCTCGGCACCGCGTCGCCCGCCGGTGTATGTTTCGTAAGAAAATGAGTTGGTTACACTGGACAGCCTACTACCCCGCCCAGCATCCTGCAAGCCCGATCCGAACTTGCCCCGACTGGATTTCGCGGAAACGCGACGGAATGCGGCGAGCCCCAAAAGAATCAGCGACACCAGACGGGGGCCCGGTGTCGCTGGATTATCTGACGCTCGCTTCCACCCGCTTCCGGCGCTACTCCGCGTCCTGCTGGATCTCCGCCCGAAGCGTTTCGAGCCACGCGGGCGGGGCCATGCCGCTCTCGCGGAATTCCCGCTCCATGGAGTCGAGAACCCGTGTAAGGACGCGGACGCGCTGGGCTTGCGGATAATACCCGGCGAGAATCGTGAGCGCGGCACGCGCCTCGTCCTCACCTTCCGGCGGGCGCGTGGCCATACGCCGTACGTACCACTCGTTCAGCTTGCGGGCGGTGCGCGCTTGCGGCTTTCCCTCGTTGAGAAGAAAGGCGCGCAGACCCATGGGAGTGATGCCCACCTCACGCGCCACGGCGCGTAACGAGGTGGCATCGCGTGCCAGCTCGGCCTCCCGCCGGATCGCGTCGAGGGGTATGCGCAGGTCAGGCGCAGGCATTTGCCTCCGCCCCGCCGCCGGTCCCCCGCGGGTGTACAATCCGTAAGAAAAGGCTTTTGCTACACTGTGTAGCTTACTGCCGTCTCAACCGGTCCGCAAGCCCGCCGCGCCGCGCCCGGCGCCGCACTCACGATTGGCCATCCGGGCCGCATGAGCAGAAGGCCCGCGCAATCGGGATGCGGACCTTCCGCTACTCCGGTGCCTCCTTGCGCGTGGCCCGGAGCACGGCGCGCTCGTACGCCTCGCGCAGCAGGCCGCGGACGACCTGGAACGTTTGCTCGCCCGGGCTCACCACGCACACCCACGACTGCGGCGCGTAGTGCGGGTGCGGAAGAATCCGGTCCCGCAGCGTGAAGTCGTGATTGCCATCAATGACGCCGGCAGCGCCCAGCCGCGGCTTGTCGTCGCCGAGGAGCGCGCGGTACGTCTCGCGGCTCGCCCCGATGTTCAGCCGGTACGCGCCGTCACGGTCCAGCTCCGACACGCGGTCGTGTTCGTTGTCCGCCATGGCAAGCGTGGCGAACGGAAGCATCCGCTCGGCGCCGTAGAAGAAAAAGGTGTAGCCGTACGCCTCCGTCGTCTCCACACCGGGAAAGGCCTGGCGGATGTAGTCTGCGACCTCGGTGGCGTTCATGGCCTCTCGGGCAAGGAGATCAACGCTCGATGACGCCCGCCCTACCGGCGGACCCGCTCAAAGCGCACGCCGCGGACGCGGCCGGTGCTCATCCGCATCCCGTCCACGCGGCCCCCGCGCCCGCGGGTGAAGGCGAGCAGGTAGTCTCCGAAAAAGGTGTCGCCGTACGCCGGACGCACCGTTCGCTCCGCACCCCACCGCGTCCGCAGCACCAGCGTGCTGTCCGTCGCCGCGACGGTATACGTTGCGCCCAGCTCCTCGCTGTACCAGGTGCCGGCATACGCCTCCAGCTCCGCGCGCGACGGCCGGGCCAGTTCCTGGCGGCGCAGCGTCACCGGCGTCGGCCGCGGCCAGGCGAGCACCGTCTGCACCAGACCACCCTCCGGCGTGAACGCCAGCTCCACGGGCTGCGCGCCCACGCGAAACCGGCGCTCCCCCATCGGCACCAGCGCCGGTCCGGCGATACGGCCTGCCACCAGCGTGTCACCGCGCCGCGTGATGAAGAAGGGCGCGCCCGTGACCGGGTGCACGTACACGCCCTCCAGCGCGGACAGCTCCTCCGACGCCAGCGTCACGCGCGCCGCCGGCGGCTCGGGAGCGGGCGCCAGGCGGTCGCCCAGCAGCACGTCCGCCACGCTCCTGGTCAGGGCGGACGGGTTGGCCTGCGCGGCATTGCAGAGCACCACCACCGACAGTGCGTGCTCGGGAAAGCGGCCCAGGTAGGTGCGGTACCCGGCGTCCGCCCCGCCGTGGCCCACCAGCCGGGTCCCCCGGTACTCCTCCGTGGCGATGCCGAACCCGTACCCCGTGGTATCGCCGCCCGCCAGGACGCCGCTGGCCATCATCTCCCGCCACATCCCCTCGTCCCCCACCCGGGACGTGGCGAAGTTGGCGTCCCACTTCAGCAGGTCGCCCACGGTGGTGAAAAGGCTGGTGGCCCCGTAGGTGTCGTAGTTGGGAAGGCTGACACGCCACCCGCCCGCCGGCCGGCGCGCGTACCCCGCCGCCCGCCCCTTCACGACCATGGTGTAGTCGTCGTGAAAGTGCGTGTCGCTCATCCCCAGCGGCTGAAAGATGCGCTCATCCGCGAACTCCCGCAGCGACTTGCCGCTCACGCGCCGCACCACCACCGCCAGGAGGGTGTAGCCGGTGTTGCTGTACAGGTATTCCGTGCCGGGGACAAAGTTCAGGGCCTTCTGGCGCGCGACGATCTCCAGCACGTCATCCTCCGTAATGCGGTTCTCCTCGAACCGCCCCCGCGCCATCGCCAGCAGGTCCCACTGGTCGCGCAGGCCGCTGGTGTGGGTGAGCAGGTGGCGCAGCGTGATGCGGTGCCCGTAGTCGGGCAGCTCCGGCAGGTGGCGCCGCACGTCGTCGTCCAGCGACAGCTTGCCCTCCCGGGCCAGCAGCATCACCGCCGCCGCCGTGAACTGCTTGGAGACGGACGCCACGTGGAAGACCGACGAGGGGGTGATGGGAGTCTCCGTCTCCAGGTTGGCGAGCCCGTAGCCGTTCTGGAAGATGAGGTTCCCGGCGCGGCTGACGCCCACCGCGCATCCCGGCCCGTCGGCGGCGCTCCACGCCGCGAAGACGCGGTTCAGCGCCAGGCGCGTGCTGTCGTTCACGGGCTGCTGGGCGGTTGCCGGCGAGGTGCCGATGCAAAGCGCGGCGCAGGCCAGGATCGGGAGACGGTACATGGTGCCGGGGAGCGGATGGAGGGTGATGTGGAACGGTTAGGGGCGCGCGGAGTCAGGGTTCCCCTGGTCCAGGTTCTCCTGGATGAACTCCGGGCTCAGGTGCACGTCCATCTGCACCAGGGGAGCGTCTCCAATGCAGCGAAAACTGTGCACCTCGCCCGCCTTGATCACGAGGATGTCGCCCGCGCCGGCCTCGAACGTCTCCCCTTCGACCGTATACAGACCGCGTCCCGACTGGATGAACTGTACCTCGTCGTACGGATGGCGATGCGGACCCGGCCCGCTCCCCGGCTGTCCGTTGAACAGGAAGACGGAGACGCCGGTATCCCCCTGCTCGGCCCCGACGAAGCGGTGGGAGCTGCCACGGTGGGGCAGATCCTCGTGTCGAATGCGGTGCATGGGAAGAGCGCTGGCTGTTCGAGGTTCGTGAATCCGACGGAGGAAAGGGGGATGCTCGCCGGGGGCGGCGGTGTTGCGTGAACGGTTACCGTCGCACGAATTCCCAGACATTGTCCTGGTCCCGTCCGCCTCCCCTGAGGTGTTCCGTGGCCCGGAGGCGGCGTCCACCGTCCATCAGCTCGTGGCGCCACGACATCGTGACGACATGATCCGGCGTTCCGGTCATGAACTCGCTCACGAGGGAGTCGCGGCGCAGGGCTGCGCAACGCGTCAGATCTCGGGCGCCGGCAAGTGCGTATTCGCGGAAAGCGCCACGATCTGCCACGCACCTGCCGGCCCGACCGGCCGCCATACGGCGAGGTAGCGCCCGCCCACCTCAATCCCGGGCCGCTCGCCGGCGGCCGGTGTGCTGAGATGCCAGCGGCCGGCTACGTACGCCAGATCACCGGACGCCGCCACGACCACCGAGTCGCTGGTTACCGGATGGCGCACTCCGGGCTGAGCGAAAACCGCGGCCCATGCCGCACGATTCGCCGCCCGCCCTACCGTCGGTTGCGGCTGCGGATACATGACGAACGCGTCGTCCGCGAAGTATTCGGCCATCTTCTCCGCGTCACGCTCCACAGCCGCGCGCGCCCATGCATCCGCGGCCACGCGCACCGCGGCATTCGCGCCCGCCTGCTCCCTACCTCCCGACACGGTCGAGGCGCAGCCGACGGTGAGCATGAAAACCACGGCCAGGCTCGCGAGACGGCGACAGAAAAGCCCCATGACCATACCTCCGGGTAGTTCAGGAGCAGCCGAACGCTCAAGCTCACCCCGACCGCCGGCGTCAACCGGATTCAGGCTGATGGAGAAGCATCCAGGACGTGCCAAATCTGTCCCGAAGCATGGCGAACCGATTGGCGAAGGGCGTTTTCTGCATCTTCATGAAGATCTCGCCACCGTCCGCGAGCAGGGCGTACACGCGCTCCGCGTCCTCCTCGCCATCCAGGGAGAGAGTGAGATAGGCGCTTCGCATGGGTTCGGCCGCCGCAACGTCTGCCCCCATGAGCACCGTGCCGCCGATCTCGATGCGCGCGTGAAGAACCCGGTCCTTCCAGTCGGCGGCAAGGGCTGGATTGGGCTGCTCCCCATGCCGGACGATCCCGGTGATCCTGCCGCCGAGGTGCTGCTCGTAGAAGCGGAACGCCTGCTCACAGGTTCCGCGATAGTTCACGTAGATGTCCAATCGCATTCGCCTCTCCTGCAACAGAGCACGATTTGATCACTCCCGCTCCGCCAGGCCGCCCCGGTTGAGCTTGCGGCGCAGGCGCTGAAAGCACCCGTGCCACTACGGTAGCGGGCTATACTGCGTCACGACAGATGCCTTTCGTTTGCGCCCATTCCGCAGCCGACGCCGCTGCCTCACGCAGGTCTTCTCCGAACTCCAGCACCGCCTCGGCCACCAGCGGCTCCATCGGAAGCTCGTCCGCCGGAATGAAGCGGGCAAGCTTGACGATGAAGATGCCGCGGTTGATGCGGTAGGGAGTAATCGGGTATGTTGGTGGGATCACGGCTTTGAAAGCCGCAGATTCAACGACATTCATCCAGCGTGGGCGATGACCGATACCAGCCCGACTGCTCAGGCCATCCAGGACGAAATCCATCGCCGCATGTCGGGCGAGGAGCGATTCAAGCTCGCGATGGAGATGAGCCTGATGGTCCGTGAGTTCGCATGGGCCCGGCTTCGCAAGGAGCACCCCGAGTGGACCGAATGGGAGCTCAAGCGTGAGACACTACGCTATGCGTTTGGCGCCCAGCCTTTGCCCCCGATTCTACGGTGATGACCGGCGGCGTCTTTGGCAGGGTTCTCCGTGCTCTCGAAGCAGCCGGAATCCCGGTCATGCTGACAGGCTCGTTCGCAAGCTCCTACCACGGTGCTCCACGCGCGACGCAGGACATCGACCTGGTGATTGCGCCTACAGCCGAACAGCTCCGCTCCTTCGTACGCCTGCTCCCCCGCGACGAGTTCTATGTAGATGAGGGCGCTGCGCTCGAGGCATTGAAGCTGGAAGGCCAGTTCAATCTCGTCGATACGCGAACCGGCTGGAAAGTGGACCTGATCATTCGCAAATCCAGGCCGTTCAGCCGCGAGGAATTCGATCGACGGACGATTGTGGAGCTTGAAGGCGAGGACGTCCCCGTCGCCACTCCAGAGGACGTGTTGATCGCGAAGATGGAATGGGCTCGCATGGGCGAGTCCGCGCGCCAGTTGGAGGATGCGGCAAAGATGCTCCGGGTGCGCGCACAGCAAATCGACTGGCGCTACGTCGAGCACTGGATCCGGGAATTAAAGCTGGAAGTGCAGTGGGCGGCTGTGCAGGCAGCCGCCGGAGTACAGCCTACGCAGGCCGACTAGCTACGCCCCCTCCCGCTCCACCAAATCCCCCCACTTCAGCTTGCGGCGGAGGGTCTGGAAGAAGGTCTGGCCGGCGAAGCGCACCAGGCGTACGGGCTCGGGGGCGCGGCGGGCGACCACCTTCTGGCCGGGGACCAGCCGCTCGTGCTCCTGGCCGTCGATGGTCAGGAACAGCTCCTCGGTGGGCGACAGCACCTCCACCGTCACCGTCTCGTCCGCGGGAAGGATCAGCGGGCGCACGCCCAGGGTGTGGGGGCAGATGGGCGTCGCGATGATGCAGTCCACCGAAGGTGAGACGATGGGGCCGCCCGCGGAGAGCGAGTACGCGGTGGAGCCCGTCGGCGTGGCGAGGATGATGCCGTCCGCGCTGTAGCTGCCCACGGTGTCGCGCCACGCGCTCACGCTCAGCCGGATCACCCGCGCGGCGCCGCCCTTGTGCAGAACCGCGTCGTTCAACGCCAGGTGCACCTTGCCCGCGACACCGTCGCCGTCTTCCGCGTGGACGGCCAGCACCATCCGCTCGTCCAGCTCGTAGTCCCCCGCGCGCCACCGCTCGAGCGCCGACTCGATCTCCTCGCGCGGCGCGGAGGTCAGAAATCCCAGGTGGCCCAGGTTGATCCCCAGCACCGGCACGCCGTCCTTCGCCACGAACCGCGCCCCGCGCAGCAGCGTTCCGTCGCCGCCCAGCGTGATGACGAGGTCCAGGTCGGCGCAGACCTCCGGCGTCAGCACCTCGCCCTCGCCCAGCTGGGCGCGCAGCCGCGGCTCGAAGAACAGCGAAACCCCCGACCGCCCGGCGAAAGCCGTCAGGCGGGCGAGGGTATCGCTCAGGATCTCGAAACTGGAGTGGCAGACGACGCCCACGCGGCGGGGCTGCATCGTCATGCCGTCTCGGCCAGCTTTCGCAGCGGCCTGCCCAGCAGCTCGCGGGCGCGCGCGGCGATCCCCTCCGGCGTAAGTCCAAGCTCCGCCAGCAGCTCCGCGCGCTCGCCATGCTCCACGAAGGCGTCGGGCAAGCCCATCGTCGCGCCGGCCACGCCGGGCCAGCGGTCCGCGATGTGGCGGCGCACGAAGGCACCGAAGCCGTTCACCTCCGTCCCCTCCTCCACCGTCAGGACGAATCCGTGGCCGGGGAACAGCCGCTCCAGCGTGCGCTCGTCCAGCGGCTTGATGAAGCGGCAGTCGACCACCGTCGCCTGCACGCCCTCACGCTGCAGCGAGTCCGCCGCCGCCAGCGCGGGGAGCACCATCGTCCCCGTGGCCAGGATCGCCACGTCCTTCCCCTGGCGCAGCGTCTCCCACATCCCCACGGGGATGGCCTCGATCTCCGCCACCGGCTTCGGCAGCGCGGGCACGCCGTCGCGGGGGATGCGGATGCAGAAGGGGCCGCCCGTGTGCGCCAGCGCCGTCTTCATCAGCCCGATCAGCTGGTCGGCGTCGCGGGGCGCGGTGACCGTCATCCCCGGCACGGACAGCATGTAGCCGATGTCAATGCCGCCGTGGTGCGTGGGCCCGTCGTCGCCCGCGATGCCGGCGCGGTCCATCACGAACGTCACCGGCAGATCCTGCAGCGCCACGTCGTGCACGATGCTATCGAACGCGCGCTGCAGGAAGGTGCTGTAGATGGCCACGACGGGCTTGATCCCCTGCGTCGCCAGGCCGGCGGCAAAGGTGACCGCGTGCCCCTCGGCGATGCCCACGTCGAAGAAGCGCGAAGGATGCGCCTTCTCGAAGATGTCCGTCCCCGTTCCCCCCGCCATGGCGGCGGTGATGGCGACCACCTTCTCGTCGGTGTTCGCCAGCTCCGTGAGCGCCTCGCCGAACACCTGCTGGTAGCGCGGCATGGCCACCGCGCCGGGCGACGGCTTCTTGAGCGGCGCGCCGGTCTCCTTGTCGAAGAGCGCGGCCGCGTGCCACTTCACCTGGTCCGCCTCGGCCGGCGCGAAGCCCTTGCCCTTCTTGGTCAGCACGTGCACCAGCCGCGGGCCGCTCATCTTCTTCACGCCCTCGAAGGTGCGCACCAGCGCGGCGACGTCGTGCCCATCCACCGGGCCCGCGTAGCGAAAGCCAAGCTGCTCGAAGAGCATGCCGGGGACGAACATCCCCTTCATGGCATCGTCCGCGCGCACCGCGAAGTGCTCCATCATCTCGCCGATGGTGCCCAGCCGGCTGGGGGCGGCGTGGATGAACTTCTTGATCTCTTCGCGCAGCCGGTTGTAGACGGGCGAGGTGCGGACGTCCGTAAGCTTCTTGTGGATGCCGAGATACTTGTGCAGCGCCCCCACGTTGGGGGAGATGGACATCTCGTTGTCATTCAGGACGACGATCAGGTCGCGGTCGGTGTGGCCGGCGTTGTTCAGCGCCTCGTACGGCAGCCCGCACGTCATCGATCCGTCGCCGATGACGGCGATGACCTCGAAGTCCTCGCCCTTCAGGTCGCGCGCCGCGGCCACGCCCACGGCCGCGGAGATGGACGTCCCCGCGTGCCCGGCGCCGAAGACGTCGAATTCGCTCTCGTCGCGGCGCAGGAAGCCGCTGAGCCCGTTGCGCTTGCGGATGCTGTCCATCCGCTCGTTGCGCCCGGTGAGGATCTTGTGCGGATACGCCTGGTGGCCAACGTCCCAGATCACCTGGTCGCGCGGCGTGTCGAAGACGCGGTGCAGGGCCACGGTGAGCTCCACCGTGCCCAGGTTGCTGCCGAAGTGCGCGCCCTTGTGCCGCGAGACCACGTCGATCACGCGGTCGCGCACGTCCACG
>DASTVC010000166.1:0-6697 GCA_035759295.1 Longimicrobium sp.
AGCAAGAGGCCTTCATTGAAGATGAGCATGGAAACGTGACTGAAGGAAATTTTCGTGAGTACGGCACCTTCGTATTTGCACGCGGTATTGAGGCTGCCACTAAACGGGTCGAGACTTTTGCCGCAGAAGCGCTGACTGCAGTTCCCGCACCGGCCTCGATTGTGAAGGAGGTACAGGTTAGCGACTTTGCGATGGACCCAGCCTTTGGACATGCGTGCAAATACATCATCGCTTGGGATGGGGTGCTTAGTCAGCTACTGTCCGAAAGCGCCTTCTTTTCGATCGCTCATCTACGGGAATCAGAGGCGGACTTGGAATGTTCCGTTGAGCTTGCCAGCAAGATGTACTACAAGCATGCTGTGCTTGTATTACGTGGATTCATCGAGAACATCGTTCTTCCAATCGGGTTCACAGACAACCGAGAAGCATTCACTCGCTGGCGCGAGGGCAGATACCACACGCCGCCACTGCGAGGCAAGTCAGGGCTTCTCACCACATTGGTGAGCAAGGGACTGATTCCAGCTGCGTTGGCAGACGAAGCCGGAGACCTTTATGGAGATTTCAATGAATACGTACACGGAAGTGAGAGCCGTCTCATTCACGGCGGTCAACGAGGAGCTTACCGTGGTCACGTCTTTCTACCCGACCAAATGGAGATCTGGGCTGGGTATTTGACCCGTTCTGTAGATTTAGCAATCAGATTGATGGCTCTGCATACCGCGCATTGGCAGGGAGTCCGTCCCAGAACCGGATTTTTTTTTTTTTGCGATGTGTGCCACGAAGAAAAGGATTTCACTACTGAAATATCTACTTTCGCTTCAAAGCGCGATCTCAAATATACATGTAATGTCTGCGGTAGCGTCACCTTCCAAAGAGAACCCCGCTGAGGATCTGTCCTTCCCAACTGAGAAGTAATGCAGGGAATTTTCACCGTAGGTCGAAGTCGAACATTGCTCACCGCGCGGAGGGCGCACGGCCTGCGTACCGCTGTAGTCGAACTCGGCCGCCTGGCCGATGACGATGGGCCCGGAGCCCAGGATGAGGATGCTCTGCAGGTCGGCGCGCTTGGGCATCTATCGCTACAGTCGTCATGCGTGCGCGTGCGCGAGCGCCGGCCCGTCCGCGGGTGGCGGCGAGCTTGCGCGCGATGCCGGGCTGAGCTACGCGGCGCTGCACGCGTGGATCACCGGCATTCGCTCGCCGCGGGCGGGGAGCCTGGTGCAGCTGGCGGAAGGGCTGGAGAGCCGGGCGGATGCGCTGCGGGAGCTGGCGGCGCAGCTCCGGCGCGCGGCGGAGCGGAGGTGATGGCTCGGCCGCGGAACCTGGTTCGCGATGTGCGCGAGTACAGCTTCGCCAATCTGCTCCAGGCGTTGCGGAGCGCGGAATGGCGCACCCATGCGCCGGGACTTTCGCGCGCCGGCGGCATCGGTCTTCTGGGCTGATCCAGGCCGCGGTAGATTCCCCTCCATGACTGCAACGCGCTACCGGGAACACACCCCACCCGCCGTTCTGGCCCCGTTCGTCGACTGCATCTGGACCCTTCGCTCCCAGGCGCCGCTCGACGCGCCGGTGCGGAACCGCGTGCTGCCGGACGGGTGCGTGGACATCATCTTCGACTTCGGCCAGCATTCCGCACGCGCCACCACGGAGCCGCGCCTGCGCAGCTATCTGGTGGGCGCGATGACGCGCGCGGTCACGGTGAACCAGGCCGGGCGAGTGGACATGCTGGCGGTACGGTTCCGGCCCGGTGGGGCATCCGCGTTTCTGCGCGTTCCGCTGGGCGAGGTGACGGATCACGCGGTGGACGTGGACGCGCTGGGGGAGCGGTGGGGCGCGCCCGCATCCCGGATCCACGCGGCGGACTCCGCCGAGGAGCGGATGGCGCTGCTGGAACAGGAGCTCCTGCACCGGCTCCGGAACGCGGAGGATGTGGACGGGACGGCGGCGCACGCGTGGTCGCGGCTGGAGCAGACCGCGGGCGGGCTGAGCGTGCGGCAGATGGCGGGAGAGATGGGGCTCGGGGAGCGCCGCCTGCAGCGGCTCTTTCACGATCACGTGGGCCTCTCGCCCAAGGAGGCGGCCCGCGTCGCACGGTTCCGGACGGCGATCGCGCACATGCTCCGCACGCCGAACCGGCCGCTGGGCCGCATCGCCCTCGACGCCGGCTACTACGACCAGCCGCACTTCAACCGCGAGTTCGCGCGGATGGCCGGCGTCGCGCCCGCAGCGTGGATGCGCGAGCGGGCAGGCTCCGCGCCGCGGCCGGGGGCGGCTTCCGGATGATCCCGGCCGCCCGGCCTCCGGTGCGTGTCGGATTCGTACAAGCGCGGATGCGCGATCCTGTTTAGCATTCAGGTGCCGGCGCGCATTGCACCCCGAAACCGCCGCCGCCGGCATTCTTCAACTCACGGAGATCGTCTGATGCAGCACGCCGAATCCTCGTCCGCCGCGCCCCGCCTCAAGCAGCTCACGCCCGTCATCATCGTGGACGCGGTGGAGCCGTGCCTTCCGTTCTGGACTGATCGCCTCGGCTTCACCATCGACGCGGAGGTGCCCGGGCCCGACGGCGCGCTTCAATTCGCCATCCTTTCGCGCGACGGGATCGAGGTGATGTACCAGACGCGGGCCAGCGTCATCGCGGACCACCCCGGCACGGAGGACGAGCTGAACGGACATTCCGTCGGCCTCTTCATCACCGTCGACGACCTCGACGCGGTGGAGCGGGCGCTGGACGGAGCACCCGTCGTAAAGCCGCGGCACCAGACCTTTTACGGCAGCAGCGAGATCTACGTGCGCGAGCCGGGCGGCAACACCGTCGGCTTTGCGCAGATGGGAGCGGAGGCGTAACGGCGCCATCGCGCGGGGTTGTGGGAGAAACTCCGTGCAGGTTGTGCGGCTCCCTCCCGCTGGCTCACGCGGAGACGCGGAGGGCGCGGAGGCGCGGAGAAAATCAAGCTTCCTCCGCGCCTCCGCGTCCTCCGCGCCTCCGCGTGAGCTCCAGTTTTAAAGGCCCAGCGAATCGGCAGAAATCCAGCCGCGGCTGTCTGCGTTTACGAGGTGCGGCTCACTCCGGTTCTACTCTCCTGAAAACCTCCAGCCGGCAATCCGGGTAGACAATCAGGATCCCGAGCAGCCTGCCTCCTGAATCGATGATGCCATAAACGCCAGGCTCCAGCACACACTGCGCGGTTGCCACAGCCGGAACCAGCGGAGCGGCTGCAACTGGCGTGGCCGCAAACGCGAGGGCGAGAGCGGCTCCAGACAGACCCTGCATGATTTTCCGCAGCTTCATAATGCCTCCGGGCGGGAGGGGATGGTAGGGGAGCATGACCAGGGTGCACCCGGGCTTCTCGCGCTGCGCGAGGAGCCAAATCGCATTGAAACGGATTCATTCACGGCCGACGCGAAGATATGCGCGCGGGGCTCACGGGTACGGACGGATGACCACCACGCGCTGAACGCCCAGATCATCCTCACGGACGTACGCCGCCCGCCCGCGCGGGCTGAAGGCCGCGGGCACCTCCCATCCTGAAAGCGTTCCGAGATAGCGCCCCCGCGGGTCCACCAGGTCCACGTTTCCGGGCCGGTCCAGCGCTGGGCCGGTGCGCTCGATCCACAGCGTGCCGGCGGCATCTGCCGCCATTCGCCGGACCACGGGCATCACGGCAGCGAACTCCGCGTCACGTAGCTGCTCGGCAACGCTCCGGCGCACGGATGCCGGCAGCGCGCCGCTCTGCGGCCCAACCAGGCGCAATCCACCTCCGTCCGAAAGCTGGCTGGCTCGCCTCTCCATCTCGTACTCGCGGTCACGTGCCGTGACACGTCGTGGAGCGATGGGGCGGCGCAGCGTGCGAACGATGCGCCCGGATGCATCCAGGACCCGGACGGCGTACGCTGCGCTGTCCACCACGGCCACGCTCCCGCCGGAAAGCAACGCCCATCGAAAGGATGGGGAGAAGATGGGAGGCTCGTGCACGCGCACGCTGCCCGATTG
Source organism: Longimicrobium sp. (assembly GCA_035759295.1). Lineage (GTDB taxonomy): Bacteria > Gemmatimonadota > Gemmatimonadetes > Longimicrobiales > Longimicrobiaceae > Longimicrobium. The sequence goes on from DASTVC010000166.1 coordinate 3,995, forward strand.
CGCCTGACGCGAGCGCGGCGTGCTGACGCTCGCCAGCGCCCGCGCGGCCCCGCGGCCAGCAGGAAGCCACAGCAGAACCTCTTCGCCAAACGCGTTGGACCCGCGGGCCGCCGGGTTGCCGATCGCAATACTGACCACGCCGCCCTGCGGGTGGGGCAAAAGCCTGCGGCCGACCAGCATCGACACGCCGGGGTACGGCACCGAACGCGCAGTCCCGTCGCGGCCGAATGCGATCAGCGCACGGCGGCCAACGTCCGAGACGATCACCTCGCCGGCGCGCGTGACCGCCATCTGCTGCGGCGCACCAAACTCACCCGGCCCTCCACCACGGCGACCCATTGCACGAACGAAGCGTCCGGTGGAGTCGAACACCACCACGCGCGCGTTCAGGCGATCCAGTACGTACAGGTTCTCCGCCCCGTCAAACCCAACGTCGCCGACCGAACCGAACACGTCCGCGCCCCCGCCATCGGCTGATCCCACGGAAAACAGGGTTCGTGCCTCGCGCCGCAGCACCTGGTCGCGAACGGGCAAATCGATCACCTGCTGCGCAGGCAATGCGGGGACAGCAGACACCGTGCACACGGTGCCCGCCAGTGCGAGCAGACGAATGAAGCGAGTGATTTTCATGCAGAGCACTTCGCCTCCAGCCTTCGGTCGGCGTTATAGCATCGCGCAATTAAGGACATCACGAGTGTAGCCGCGTTTTCCATGAGCAGCAAGAAAACGTTTGTAGCTCCGATCAGGATCACGCGGTGCGCCCCTTGAGCGCCGGCCCGTCCGCGATGCGGCGAGCCGGCGCGGAAGGATGCGATGCAGTGACCCGTGGTTCACATGTGCGTCGGCTACATCTGTCGGCGGCCTGCGTGCCGCTGCAGTCGAACTCGGCCAGGGATGAGGGATTGCTCCGCAGGTCGGTGCGCGTGGGCATCTATCGCTCAGGTCGTCATGCCTGCGCGATGATGCTGGTGCGGATGGCCTGGGAGATTAGAATGGATTGCTCGTAGCCGCGCACGCGGCGAAGGGATCAGCCGGGTGACGGGGTGCCCGGCCCCGGCGGATCCCGCCCGGCGAACCTGCGGACCGGGAAGGCAGCCATGTGGTTGCTGGGACAGCTCCTGGCGGGCGCGCTCGCGCTCGGACACACCCCCGACACCGACACGTTCGAGTTCGTCACCTTCACCCCGCCCCCGGGGTGGCCGATGTCGCCGATCGACGGGGGGCGGCGATACACCCGCAGCGAGCCGGACGGCGTCGGGATCATCCAGCTCCTCTCCAGCCGGCCGGCCACCGGCCCCGCGGACCGGGAGTTCGCCGAGATGTGGCGCGCCCACGCGAAGCAGATCGCCGGCCCCCCTCCCCAGCCCACCGTCGGCAGCGAAGGCGAGGTCACCGTGGCCCTCGGTGCCAGCGAGGCCGCCTCGCAGGGGACGACGGTGCGCGTCGTGGTCGTCACGCTGCTCTGGCGCGGCCGCGTGCTGGGCGTCGTGGGGATGGCCACCGGGCCGCGGCGGCAGGGCGAGCTGGAGGCCTTCTTCGGCACCCTGCGCGCCACGCCCTCCGCCGCGCCCGCCCCTGCCCCCGGACCGGCCAGTCAGGGCGCCGGCGGCGACCTGGGCTTTGCGGTGCCGCCCGGATACGTCCAGCAGCGCAACGGGGACGTGATCGTCCTCACGCCCGCCGCCGCCGGCGAGCGGACGCCGTGCATCTACGGCATCGCGCCGCCGGTGGCGAGCTCCGGGAACCTGGAGGCGGACGCCGAGGCGGCGCTGGTGCAGGTGGTGGTTCCGGGGTGGCGCAGGCTGGACGGAAATCGCTATGCCATGCGCGGAGTCTCCGCCGCCGGGTGGGAGTACGCCTGGTTCCGCGCCGCCTTCCAGGGGGAGATCGGCGGCCAGCCGCAGGCCGTCAACGCCATGGCCACGGTCCTCCCGGCCGGCTCCGGCCGCGTGCACGTGGTATGGGGGATGGGGAGCATCAGCCGCTGCCTGCTGGACGACGTGCCCTTCGAGCAGCTCTTTCACAGCCTGCGTCCGGCCGGCTGGACGTCGGACGAAGGCCGGGCGCTGGCGCGCGCCCTCGTGGGCACGTGGCGGCACACCGAGAGCGTCGGCATCCAGCAGCTCCACTTCCTGGCCGACGGGCGCTTCGAGCGCGACCTGGGGAGCCGCGTGAGCATGGGCGTGACGGAGCGCACGTCCGCGACGGCGACGGGGGGCCGGTTCACGCTGCGGGACGGCGCGCTGGTGCTCACGCCGGAGCATCGTCCGCAGAGCCCTGACCGCTACCGCATCCGGCTCTACGACGAGTGGGTCGCGGGTGGCTGGAAGCGCGCCATCACCCTCCTGGACGAGTCCGCGAACCCGCCGCTCGTGGTCCCCTACGATCGCGTCGACGAAGCCCCCCGTTGATCCGGCGTCGCAGAGACGGCGCCCAGCACCCCTCCTCGCGGAGGGCGCGCGCGGCCTTCGTGCCGCTGTAGTCGCACTCGGCCGCCAGGCTAATGACGATGGGCTCGGAGCCCAGGATGAGGATGCTCTGCAGGTCGGTGCGCCCGGGCATCATCGCTCAGGTCGTTGCAGCACGCCGTCTGGTTTTCAGTTCCCGTCCTTCTGAAGAACGAGAGCCATGGAACAGGAACACGCCATCGGGTGGGGAACGCTCGCGCTGCTGAACGCCGGCCTTGCACAGTGCATGAACCGG
>DASTVC010000167.1:0-9182 GCA_035759295.1 Longimicrobium sp.
TCGGAGAGCAGCACGTCGGCGTCGGGGGCGGCGTACAGGTAGCCTTCGCCCTCGCGCTCCACGAAGCCCACGGTGGACAGCCGCTCAGGATCCACCGTGACGAACGGCTTGCGCGCCATCCCCTCCACCCGCCTGCGGTCGTCGACGGTCACGGTGCCGCCCGGGCCCTCCAGCTGCCGTTCGAACAGCTCCACGGCAAAGCGGGCGCGGCTGTCGTCGCCGGTAGCGCTCACCACGTCCAGCGCCTTGCGCACCTCGCCCCACACGGCGCTGGTCTCCTGCGCGGCGTCGGGGCGAATGGAGCAGCGCGGCTCCGCGGCCACCACGATGGTCTCCAGCATCACCCGCTGCCCGGCCGCCACCAGGCCGTGCGTCACCTGCTGCCCCGCGGCCAGCGCCAGCGGCTCGCTGAGGGTGGAGGCGTAGCCGATGCGTTCGGCGCGCAGCACGTATCGCCCGGCAACCGGCGCCCGCAGCACGAACTGCCCGTCGGCGCCGGTGAGCACGGCGTGCACCGCGGCGCCGGACTCCGCCTGCAGCGTCACGCGCGCCGACTGGATGGGCCTTCCGTCCGTATCGACGAAGCGGCCGCTGACGGACTGGGCACCGGCGGGCACGGCCAGCGCCAGGGCGAGAAGGACGAGGGGGAGAAGGCGCTTGGTCATGGCGGTGCGGCGGAAGCGAGGGCGTGCGGCGGCGGATCCCCTATCAATGTCTCACCGGCACGGTCGCGGACAGTCCCGGCGGACGCGGATCCCGATCTTCACAACATACCATGTTTACGCCGGCGAAGGCACCTCTTTTCCCGCGCCCGCCGAGCGTGCATCATATCGCGTCCTTCTGCCGGTCCTCCGCGCCAGGCCACCCGATCTGCCCCGTCCGCCGTCCGCACCCCCCCCGCCGCCGAGGCATCCGATGGACCCGCCGCGCACGTTCGACGGCATCTGGTATCGCACCAGGCCGGTCACGGAATCCACCAGGGCCGATCCGTTCATCCGCGAGCGCGGGCGGCTGGTGGTGGAGGGGGACGCCATCCACTTCGAAGGGCCGAAGACCCGCGTGGTGATGCGCGGCATCGAGGCGGTGGAGTACGGAGTGCACGGGTCGATGACGAACCCCTCGGTGCACGTGCGCTACCGCGAGGACGGCGAGGCGCGGAGCGCGTGGCTCACGGACGGCGGGCTGGGCGGATACGCGGGGATGTTCGGCGGAACGCGGCGGCTGGCGCAGGCGCTGAGCCACCTGGGCCCCACGACATTCGAGGACGCGGCCGCCGGCGCCAGCCAGAAGCGGCTCGCCATGATCCTCGGCGGGCTGGTGCTGCTCTTTCTCCTGCGGGTGCTGCGGGCACTCATGGAAAGGTGATGCGGATGCGATTCGGGATGTACGCCAGGCTCGTCGCCAAACCCGGCCAGCGGGATGCGCTCACCGCCATCCTGCTGCGCGGGGTGGACGGACTGCGGGCGCACGGCTGCCACCTCTACCTCGTCAACCACCCGTCCGACAACCCTGACGCCGTCTGGGTAACGGAGGTGTGGGAGTCGCGCGAGTCCCACGGCGCGTCGCTGCGGCTGCCGGAGACGCGGCAGGCGATCGCCGAGGCCATGCCGCTGCTGACCGGCGAGTTCCAGAGCATCGAGCTGGACGTGGTCGGCGGGCTGGGCCTGCCGGACGCGGCGTCGTAGCCCCGGCGGCGGAGGATCGGGCGGCGGGAGTGGGACGGCGGTGTCCCGGCTGGGTCGCGCCGGGGCCACTCGCGGTTCACGCCCGCCGCGTCAACCGCGGGATGGAAACGGATGCAGCGCATCGACTTCCACCTTCGCCTCCGCCGCACGGTTCCCGAGCCGGAGCCGGTGTGCCGCTTGCAAATCGCGCGGTGCCGCGGGCGTCCTCCATCCGCCGAACACGTCCGCAACTTCCCCCCAATCAACCCACTCATCCCGCACGCGAAAGACAGGACAATGAAGATCATTGGAATCGAGGGTCTCACCGACGCACAGATCCACGAGCAGATCGCGCGTGGCGCGCGGTTCGTACACTTTCAGTACTGCGTCTCCGTGATCGTGATGACCTTCAAGCGGCCATCCGACATCTACTTCGTGCGCGCGGGCGAGAGCGCGGCCGGCACGGGGCTGCGCTTTACCTTGCTGACGCTCTTGGCCGGCTGGTGGGGGATTCCGTGGGGCCCCATCTACACCATCCAGTCGCTGTGGGTGAACCTGGGCGGCGGGCGCGACATCACGCGCGAAGTGCTGGCCTCCGCCGCGCAGCCGGCCATCGCGACGGGCGGCTGAGTGGGGGTGTTGCCAATCCTTCATCCAAAGTGTTGACTTCCTGAGGGAGCGCAACGCGTATCCTGAAGTCACACAATCGCTTGCGCGCGACCGAAGGACCTTCTCTCGGCCGCTGCGGGCCAGCCGCGGAGCGTCGAAGCCGACCCCCTCGGTTCTGCCAGCGAGGTCCTTCGGCCGGCGCCAGGCTGCGTCATGGAAGCAGGTTGCTGCGCGGCGCCTCCCTCAGGAAGTCAACGCGTTGGGGCGGTTTCAGGACTCTGAGGACGGCACCCCTACTTGCCCTTCCGCATCCCCGCCTTGCCGCCGACGTGGGCCCAGAGCGCCTGCTCCACGGTGGATGGCGTCCAGGGCGCGCCCAGCGCTTCCGCGCGGTCGCGGAGGGCGGCGGCGTACTTCGCGTAATAGGCGGGGGTAAAGGCGACGGTGCCCAGCCCGGGCACCTGCGCGCCGACCAGCTCGTCGAAGAAGGGATAGACGTCGGGCGCGGCCGCCGCGGCGATGGCGGAGGCAGTCGCGGGGCCCACGCCGTCGAGCTCTGCCAGGAGCGCGATGGGGCGCTTGGAATCGGGGATGGCGGCCAGCGCGGCGGTGCTGGTCTTCACCACCGTCTCGGGCGGATTGCCGCGCACCAGCACCAGGTTGCGCGGGCGAAAGATGCCGCGCGCCATCTTCCACTCCGTCACCCGCACCAGCTCTTCGTGCGTCACGTGCGGGGCGCGGCGGGCAGCGATGGCGGCGGGTAGCTCCTCGCGGTACCAGCGGTCCAGCTCCGCCAGCCGCGCCACGCCCTGCCGCTCGATCACGGCCTCGTACGAATCCAGCGCGGCCCGCCACTCCTCCGGCGAATCGGACTTCCACAGGGTCGGCATGCGATCGGCACTCGGGGGATGGATGACGGCCACGGGCTCGGATGAGGGATCGCGGCGTGGAAGGGAACCATGGCGGCCGTTCTCGGCTATGATGCCCGCCGGAATCTACGCACCCCGTCCGCGTTCCGCCCGCCGCCCGCGCGGACGCCACGCATCGACCGATTCGTACGCTGATGCCACTCCCGAAAATCCTCCGCCGCCGCGGACCGGTGCTCGCGCTCCTGCTGTCCCTCGCCGCGCCGGCCGCCGCCACCGCGCAGCCGCAGACCGTGCCGGGAACGCGCGTGACGCTGCAGCCGCCGGAAGGCTTCGTGCCGGCGGAGCGGTTCACGGGCTTTCAGCGGCCGGAGGCGCACGCGTCCATCATGGTGGTGCAGCTGGAGGCGCCGTTCGCCGAGATGGAGGAGCGCCTGACCGACGAGGCGTTCGCCGCTCAGGGGATGCGGGTTCGCGGCTCGGAGCAGATTGCCGTCGACAGCCTGCGCGCGCGGCTGGTGGCGGTAACGCAGGAGGCGCGCGGCGTGGCGTTCGACAAGTGGGCGCTGATGTTCGGGGATAGCGACGTCACGGTGATCGTCACGGCCACCTATCCCCAGAGCGCCGCCGATTCGCTCAGCGAGCCCATGCGGCGGGCCGTGCTCAGCGCGCGCCTGGGCGACCTTGCGCCGGCGGACCCGATGGCGGGACTGGACTTCCGGATCAGCGAAGGCTCCCGTCTGCGGATCGCGACGCGCGTGGGCAACACGCTGCTGCTGAACGAGACCGGCCACCTTCCCAATCCCGGCCCGGCATCGCCGTTCCTGGCGGTGGGCGCCTCCGTGAGCCAGGCGAGCCTGGGCGACCTGGAGGCGTTCGCGCGCAGGCGCATCACGCAGACCGCAAACTTCTCGCAGGTGTCCAGCGTCACCGGATCGACCGTAACCATCGACGGCTCCCCGGCATATGAGCTGTTCGCGGATGGCGTGCACACGGAAAGCGCCACGCCGGTCAAGCTGTACCAGGTGGTCGTGGCGGAGGGTAATCACTATCACCTCATCCAGGCCTCGGCCGGCGTGGACAAGGCGGCCGAATTCATCCCCGAGTTCCAGACGATCGCCCGCAGCCTGCGCAGAACGCGGTAGATCAACGCGAGCCCCCACCCGCGCCGGTTCCAGACAATTCGGAGCCGACCGCCCTGCCGTGGCGCGGCCGTGGCGAATGAATTCGCGGCTGGGGAAACGCGATGTCCGCCTGCGCGGACGGGCGTCTGCCGTGGGAAAGGTGAATGCGACCCGATGGATCTGTTGAAGCCCCGCGTAGTTTGCGGGGCTTGTCGCTTTTCCAGCCGCGGGTTTACCCGCTCATCCCCGCCGCCCATCCAGCTGCCTCACACCCTCACACCCTCACACCCTCACACCCTCACACCCTTACGCCCTCACACCTACCCCGGCACCACCGCCGTCGCCTCGATCTCGATCCGGGCTCGCTCTTCCAGCAGGCCGGCGACGACGACCAGCGTCATCGCGGGGTAGTGGCGGCCGAAGGTCTCGCGCCACAGGCGGCCCAGGGCGCGGGTGTCGGCCATGTACGCGGCGCGGTCGGTGACGTACCACGTCATGCGCGTAAGGTGCTCGGGGCCGGCGCCGGCCTCGGCCAGCACGGCGCGCACGTTCCGCAGCGCCTGGCCCACCTGGCCCACGAAGTCGTCCGTCTCGAACGCGCACGTCTGCGGGTTCCAGCCGATCTGCCCGGCGACGAACACCAGGCGCCCCTGCGCCTCGATGCCGTTGGAATAGCCCCGCGGCGCGCCCCACCCCTCCGGCTGCAGAATCTTCATCGTCACGACGGCTGGCGAAGGCGAAAGCGCTGCAGCTTGCCCGTCTGCGTGCGGGGCAGCGCGTCCACGAAAGTAATGCGGCGCGGGTACTTGTAGGGCGCGATGCGGGCCTTGACCCACTCCTGCAGCTCCTTCACCAGCGCGTCGCCGGCCGGGCTCCCCTCGCGCAGCACGATGAACGCGCTCACCACCTGCCCGCGCTCCTCGTCCGGCAGGCCGACCACGCCGCACTCCGCGACCATCGCGTGCTCCAGCAGCACGCCCTCTACCTCGGGCCCGGCGATGTTGTAGCCGGCGGAGATGATCATGTCGTCGGTGCGCGCCTGGTACCAGAAGTAGCCGTCCTCGTCCATCCGGTACGCGTCGCCCGTCAGGTTCCACCCGTCCAGCACGTAGCCGCGCTGCCGCTCCTCGTCATCCAGATAACGACACCCCGTGGGCCCCTGCACCGCCAGCCGGCCCACGGAGCCGGGGGGAAGCGGATTTCCCTCCTCGTCGATCACCCGCGCGCGGTAGCCGGGAACGGCCCTGCCGGTGGATCCGGGGCGGATGTCGTCACCGGACGAGCCGATGAAGATGTGCAGCATCTCCGTGCTGCCGATGCCGTCGATGATGCGGATTCCCGTCGCGCGCTCAAAGGCCTCGAACGTCGGCAGCGGCAGCGTTTCGCCCGCGGAGACGCACTTCTTCAGCGACGAGATGTCGAAGTTCGGGACGAGATCCGGAATCGCGCGATACGCCACGGGCGCGGTGAACAGGATGGTGGCGCGGTGGTCCTGGATGGCCTTGAGCAGGTTGGGCGGCGTGGGCTGCTCCACCAGCAGCGCCGCGGCGCCGGCGCGCATGGGGAACAGCAGCAGCCCGCCCAGCCCGAAGGTGAACGCCAGCGGCGGCGACCCGCAGAACAGGTCGTCCGGCCCCGGCCGCAGCACGTGCCGGGAGAAGGTGTCGCAGCAGGCCAGCACGTCGCGGTGGAAGTGCATCGCCCCCTTGGGCTTGCCCGTGGTCCCCGACGTAAAGGCGATGAGCGCCACGTCGTCCGCGGCCGTGTCCACCGCGTCGAACGCCGCCGGCTTGCCGCGCATCAGCGCATCCAGCGACCCCTCGTCCTCCGTCCCCCACGCCACGACGCGCTCCAGCACCGGTGCCATGCCGCGCGCCTCGTCCAGCTCCGCCGCCAGCCGCGTGTCGGTGAGCGCGAAGCGGATCTGCGCCTTATCCGCCACCGTGGCCAGCTCGCGGGCCCGCAGCAGCGGCATGGTGGCCACCACGATGCCGCCCGCCTTGAGCACGGCGAACCAGCACGCCGCCATCATGGGCGAGTTGAAGCCGCGCAGCAGAACGCGGTTGCCGGGCACCAGCCCCAGGTCGTCGCGCAGCACGCCGGCGATGCGGTTGGACACCTCCGCCAGCTCGCGGTACGTCCACCGCCCGCCGTCCCACACGATCGCGGGCCGGTCGGCGTGTCCCGCGTCCGCCATGCGGTCCAGCAGCTCGACCGCGCAGTTCAGGCGCGGCGGGTAGGCCAGGTCGGGAAGGCCGGAAAGGTCGATGAACGGCAGGCGCTCGGCCGGCGGCAGGTGGTCGCGCGCGAAGGTGTCCAGGTGGGCGGAGGGCTGGGTGGGCACGTGGGGTTCCATGACGGCCATGGGTGCGACCTGGGATGGATTGGGATCGGGCGGAATTTTCACGGCGTACACGGCGCGCGCAATCGGCGGACCGCTGGATTGCAAGGGAGCCGCGGGATCAGAGCGCTTCGAAAAACATCGAACTGCGCCCGCCAGGGCCCCCTCTCCCCCGGCCCCTCTCCCCCGCTGCGCGGGAGAAAGGGGAGAATTCGATCGCCCTCGGGCAGCCTGTGTCTCGCGTCCACCGTTCCCCGCTGGTTTGCAGGGAGGGCCGGGGGGGGCGCCAGCGATGCGCGCAGATTCCGGTGGCTACTCTCCGCCCCGTCCCAGATGGCTTCTGGGAGGCGCGCCGACAAGGCGGTTCAGCTCCTCCAGCTCTTCGGGGGCAGTCCTTCGCATGGCCACAGAACCATCGACCGTGCGCGCCTGGAGGAAGTTGGAGCCCGACGCGAACCATCCGACGAGTTCATCACCGCGATAGAACGCCGCGTGGACGTGCGTTACGGGCGGCGTGTGCCACGTCTTGTGCCAGCGGCCCGGCCTCGTCTCGATATAGCCACGGATGCGGGCGATGGCGGCCGGATCGGTGATCTGCTTCTCCACATATGACAGCGAATGCGTATCCACCCGCACCACGACGTGGTCCGCGCGAGCGAGCGGCTGCTCGACGCGGCCTCGCAGCATCAACCACAACGCCGCCTCCAGTGCCAGCCAGACACCGGCGGCGACCAGCACGATCTTCAACAGGCGCCGCGGCCAGCCTCGCGCGCTCATCGGCGCGGCATCCGGAGTCCAACGCTCATCTCGCGAGCCGCTGGAGCTCCGCCGCGTCGCGGGGGGTGAGCATGCGCGTGTACGTGCCCTGGTGGGAATTGAGGACGATGGCGCCCGTTCCGAGCGTGATGGAGCCCCAGTACACGTCTCCCTCGTAGAACGCGACGTTGGGCGACCCCAGCAGGCATACGGTATCCGGATAGCGCGTCCATTCCGCGGGGTACGAGCCGACCAGCGCGACGATGCGGGCGATGGCCGTGCGGTCGGTGATGACGCGCGAACCTTCCCCTCTCATGACCTCCACCCGGTCCACGCCGGCCGGCGGGAGCTCGGGATTCGCCTGGAGTGCGCGGAAGGCACCGGCGTGTGCCGCGGCCACCATCACCGCGGTGCCGGCAAAGCGCCGCAGCGGGGCCGCGAGCCACGATCGCATCGTCCTCATCCACCCACCTCCTTGAGCAGCTGAGCGGCGATCACCAGCTTCTGGATCTCGCTGGTTCCTTCATAGATGCGCAGCGCGCGGATCTCGCGGTAGAGCGTCTCCACCGGCGCGCCGCTCACCACGCCGCGGCCGCCGAACATCTGCACGGCGGCGTCGATCACGCGCTGGGCGGCTTCGGTGGCGTAGAGCTTGGCCATCGCAGCTTCGCGGGTCACGCGGTCCGCGCCCGAATCGCGCGTCCAGGCGGCGCGGTAGACCAGGAGCGCGCTGGCATCCACCTCCAGCGCCATCTCACCCAGCGTAGCCTGGATGAGCTGAAAGTCGCGCAGTGGCTGGCCGAACGCCTGCCGCTCGCCCGTCCAGCGCACCGCCTCGTCCAGCGCGCGCCGCGCGAAGCCCAGCGCCGCGGCACCGACCGTCGTGCGGAAGACGTCCAGCGTTCCCAGCGCTACGCGCATCCCCGCGCCCGCGTCGCCGACGAGCGCGTCCGCACCCACGCGGCATCCGTCGAACACCAGCGTGCCCAGCGGGTGCGGCGCGATCACGTCGATGCGCTCGCTGACGCGCAGGCCGGGGTTGTCCGCATCCACCACGAACGCAGCGTAGCCCCGCTCACCGGCCTCAGGGAAACGGGTGAAGACGACGTAGTGGTCGGCGATGCCGGCGTTGCTGATCCACGTCTTGGTCCCGTCGATCACGTAGCCGCCGTCCGCCCGCCGCGCCGTCGTCTGCATCGCCGCCACGTCGCTCCCCGCGTCGGGCTCGGAGAGCGCGAACGCGGCGATCCGCTCTCCGCGCGCGACGGGCGGCAGGTAGCGCTCCTTGAGCGCGTCGGACCCGAAGAGGGAGATGGGGCCGCTGCCCAGGCCCTGCATGGCGAACGCGAAGTCGGCCAGCCCCCACGCGCACCCCAGCGTCTCGCGCGCCAGGCAGAGGGAGCGCACGTCCAGCCGCTCGTGCGCGCCGCCGTACGGTGCGGGCACGCACAGCCGCAGCACTCCCGCCGCGCCCAGCCGCCGCACCAGCTCGCGGCACGCGCCGTCCACGTCGCGCTCGTCGTGCGGCATCGGCGCGATCCTGTCCCGGACGAATGCCTCCAACTCATCCGAGAGCGCGCGGTGCGCGTCGGTGAAGAAGGGCCAGGTGAGGAAGGTGCGGTCAGGCATGGGTGAAGATTCGGGAGTACGACGGCAAGGGCGAATGAATTCGCGGCAACAACCACACGAAGTCCGCCTTCGCGGACTGGCTTGCAATGGCGTCACATCCGGGTCGGGTGCGCGCCCGGGGCTCGGCTGGAGCTATTGAAATCGCGGCTACAAGATCACACTGTCCGCCTTCGCGGACACGACTTCCGAGGCG
>DASTVC010000168.1:0-7975 GCA_035759295.1 Longimicrobium sp.
GGCGGCGCACGTGCGCGAGCTCGTGGGCCAGCACCACGCGCCGCCGCTCGCTCTCCCACCCGTCCGCCTCGCCGGGGAGGAGGATGACGGGGTGGAAGATCCCCCACGTCATCGGCACCGTGGCCGCGGGCTCGCGAAGCAGCCGGACGATGCGCCCCAGACGCAGCCGCCGCGACAGGCCGTCCGTCAGCCGCACCCACTCGTCGTCCGTCAGTTCCGTCGCCCGGCGCTCCATCCACCACACGCGCGCCAGCCCGTACGCCAGCCGCAGCGCGAACAGCGCCGCGCCGGCGGCCCACGCGAGAAGCGCGAAACGCTTGTAGTCCGACGGAATGCGGACCGGCCGCGGGGTGATGGGCGCGGTGGACGGCGCCGCCACGCCGGCGGTGCCCGCGGAGGGCGCGGCGTGGTCGATCGACGCCGGATCCACGACCGAAGCCAGGTCGTCCGTGGGCGAGACGAGGACGGCGGTGGGCACCGGCAGCACCCGCCACTCCGGGACGAACTGGCGGGCGACCGGAAGGAGCAGGAGCGCGGTCAGCGCCGCCAGCCACACCAGGTGCCGCGCGGAGGCCGAGGTGCGGCGCATGAGCGCGGTGCCGCCCAGCGCGGCCAGGATGATGAAGGTGCCGCGGACCGCCGCGTCCAGCACGGCGGCGGCAAAGGCGGAATCGAGGAACGCGTTCATCGGCCATCCTCCGCCTTGCGGGCCTGCTCGATCAGCCGGGCCAGCCGGTCCAGCTCCTCGCCGGAGGGGCGCGACTCTTCGATCAGCGCGTTCACCACCTGCTCAGGGCTGCCGTTGAAGAAGGTGCGCACCAGGTGGCGCAGCGCCGTGGCGCGCGCCTGCCGGCGGGGCGTGGTGGGAAGGTAGACGTAGCGCTTGCCGTCCATCTCGTGCTTCAGCGCCCCCTTCTCCTCCAGCAGGCGCAGCGCGGCACGCACGGCGCTGTAGGTCGGCGGATCGGGAAGGTCGTCCAGCACCTCCGCGGCCGTGCAGCGCCCGCGGCGGTAGACGATATCCATAATCTGCCGCTCGCGGCGGCTCATTCCCGTGGGCGTCTGCGGATCCATGCGGGCAGGCGGAGCGGAAGGCGGAGGAGGCCGGCAAGAACGATGTGCTGAATATTCAGCAGATGATTCCGAAAGTCAAGCGTTCCGCGCCGGTCACCGCGCGGGCGCGTCGCGCAGGTACGTGTCGAACCAGGCGCCCACCTCGTTCCACAGGTGGCGGATGTTGGCGGGCGAGCCGAAGTCGTGCGCCTCGCCCCAGTAGCGGACGAAGCGGGCGCGTTTGCCCATGCGGTACAGCTGCGTAAAGACCTGCTCGCCCTCCGTCAGCGGAACGGCATCCATGTCCCCCTGGGCGATCAGGACGGGGGTATTCACCCGCTCCAGGTACATCAGCGGGCTGTTGCGCTCGTAGCGGGCGCGGTCCACCCACGGCGGCTGGTGGAAGTTGTAGTAGTTCGCATCTTCCAGGCTGCCGGGCCAGTCCATCTCGCGCAGGCTGGCGCCGTAGCGGTCGCGCGCATCGAACACCCCGTAGCTGGCCAGCAGGTTGCCGCGCGCCAGCGTGGCGACCGCCGCGCGAAAGCGGTCCGTCTGCGTGATGAGCGCGTACACCGCCCAGCCGCCAAAGCTCTCGCCGAACACGCCCACGCGCTCCGGGTCCGCCACGCCCGCCCGCACCGCCGCGTCCACGGCGGGGAGCACGTCCTTGGCCACCTCGAAGTACATGTCGCGCGGCTGGTCCGCGGGCGGCAGCGAAAAGGTGGGGATGACGACGGCATACCCGCGCGCCGCCAGCAACTCCGGCTGCCACCAGAGAAAGTTGCCGGGCGCGAACGCCAGCGTGTCCGCGATCTCCGGCTGCTCGGTGTTGGGATATACCCACACCACCGTGGGATACCGCCGCCCGGCGACGTACCCGGCGGGGTAGACGATCTGCGCCGTCAGCGTGTCGCCATCGCCGCCGCGGTAGGTGACCAGCGTCCGCCGGGCGGCGGTGATCTCGGCAAACTGGCGATTCAGCCGCATCCGCTCGTCGCGCCGCGCGTCCGCCGCGTCGCCCGTCCACAGCCAGGTGCCGTCCCGCCGGTCCGCGGTGAACACCGCCTGCCCGGTCGCCGGTGCGTAGGCCGCGAGCGTCGCGCGCTCGGGCGCCGCGCCCAGCGGCGTCGCCTCCACCTCGCACCCGCGCGGTTGCAGGCGCACCAGCCCGCCGTCCGCCGTGCGAAAGACCATCGCCTCCTCCGCCGGCCGGCGGGACGCCACGGGGACGGCGGCGGCCGCCAGCCGTGGCTCCAGCGCGGCGGTCGGGTTCCGCGGGTCCCCGCCATCCTCCGCCACGGACCACAGCTCGCCCCCCGCCAGCGCGAGCATCCGTCCCTGGCACGGCGCGTCCCACAGCTGCACCGGCAGCGCGGGCAGACCCCGCGTAATCGCGACTGGCGCCGCACCTCCATCCATCGGTACCACCCACCACTCCGCCCGATCCGCGCCGGGCGCCCGTCCCCGCACCAGGAGCCGCCCTTCCCTGCTCCACCGCACCTCCTCCGGCGCCACCTGTCCGGTCGCGACGCGCACCGCCGCCCCACCCACCGACACCATGTACAGGACTGCGGCTCCGTCCCCGCGCGCCGACGCCGCGACGACGACAAGCCGATCGCCCGCAGGCGTCCACGCGAGCGGCAGCACCCGGCCGCGCACATCCGACAGCGCCTCCACCCACCGCACGCCGCCCGCGCCATCCAGCGGCACCACACCGAAGCGCGCGGAGACGGTCCCCGCGTCCGCCAGGCTCGCACCCGGCGGCGTCCACCCGGTCTCCGCCAGCACGGCCGCGTGGCCGCCCCCTGGCGCGACGGAGACCTGTACGAAGCGCCCCTCCGCCACCGTGCGCGCCGCTCCCGACGCGACGTCCACGAGCGTCAGCGGCCCGGGCCGCCTCTGGGGCTGCGGAGCGCCGCTTTCCAGCACGCTGGCCGTCGGTTCGCGCCCGGCCTCCTGCCGCGACCATGCCGCGCGGGCCGTGTCGCGGGCCTGCGTCTGCTGGCGGAACAGGTCCGGCTGCTCGCCCTCCGGCAGCAGCGCCAGCAGCACGCGGCGGTCGTCCACCCACGTCATCCGGCCCGAAACGGCGAAGTCGATCCCACGCTCGCTCAGCCGACGGATGCGTCCGCCCTCCCGGTCCCACGCGTACGGCCGCAGGTTGCCGCCGCCTTCGGTGGAGAAGAACGCCACGCGCCGCCCGTCCGGCGACCACGTCGGCAGCAGCACGCCTTCGCCCTCGCGTGCTCCGCCCGTGATCCGCCGCGGCGCGCCGTCGGGAAGCGGCACCACCCACAGGTCCGCGTGATCGTAGCCCGCCATCTCCGGCCGCATCGCCGTCTCGCCCTCCGTCCCGCGCCGCACCACCACCGTCAGCATCCGTCCATCCGGCGACGCCGCGACGCTGCCCAGCCGCTCACGCCGCAGCAGGTCGTCCAGCGTAAACGACCGCCCCTGCGCGGAAGCAGGCGCCGCGGCGAGGACGATGAGGAGCGCGGCAAGCGTGGTGCACGGGTGCGGCGAACGGTCGCGATGCATGAGGTGCGGGGAGACGGAAAGCGTCGGTGCACGAACGGCTGGAGAAACGTGCAGATAAATCAGCACGTGCGGAATATTCAGCACATGCAGACGGTCTGTCAATTGTTCTGATGTGCGCACTGGGACCGGGGAAAAGGCACGGCTGGTCCAAATTCCACCGAAATCTGGCCTACGACCCTACCCCCCATCCGGTTGATACTGCATCGTATTTTCGTGTCACGCGGCTGCTATCGGATTCAGAAAATCGAAATTCTTCCCTGCCTCATCCGGTACGACTATCATGGATTCCACACCCCGATCGCCATCGGGCCCTCCCCCCTCCTCCATCCCCGGAGACGCATCATGAAGATGCACAAGCTTGTGGCCGCCGTCGCGCTGGTCACACTCGCAGCAGTCGCCTGCGACAACGCCATGGAATCGTCGCAGAAGGACGGCAGCCCCCGCGTGGCGCCGCCGGGCGGCCCCAGCCTTTCCGTCGGCCCTACCTCGCAGGTGGTGGTGCACTGCCCGCCCAGGGTGCAGGTGGCCACCGGCGGGCAGTGCTTCGCGTTCGGCCTGGACTCGCTCGGCTTCTACGTCAGCCACAGCGTGAGCGCATGGTCGTCATCCAGCATCTCCATCCTGGTCGTCTCATCGACGGGACAGCTGATGGGCCAGACGGCGGGCACCGCCACCGTGTACGCGACCGTCGGCGGCGTCACGGGGAGCACCACCGTCCCGGTGCGCACCGGCACGGACCCCACGGTGGCCATCGACGGCATGCCCGTCATCCAGCCGAACGTATCGTGCTCGTACACGGCGGCGCCAAGCGGCGGCACGGCGCCGTTCACCTACGCGTGGAGCATCACCAGCGGCAGCGCGTCGGGCACCGCCAGCGGCGACACCTGGACGGGCTCGTCCTCCGCCACCGGCACCTCGTTCGTGCTCAAGGTGGTCGCCACCGACGTCGACGGCAGAAAAGCCTCCGACACGCAGAGCGTCTTCGTCCACTCCGGCGGCAGCTGCTGATCCGCGCGGCGAAACGCAATCACGAGCGGCCCCGGGCATCGTTGCCCGGGGCCGCTTCACTTCTGGATTCCGGATGTATTCCGGTCGCAGGAACCCTTGTATTCCGGATATTCCGGCCGGCATTCCGGACATTCCGGCATACGTTCCGGACGATTCCGGCCATTCCCGCAACCAGCAGAATTCCGGATGATTCCGACGATTCCGGTGCTATTCCGAATTATTCCGGTGCTATTCCGGATTATTCCGGCACTATTCCGGATCATTCCGGATCATTCCGGCAACGGTTCCGGCATTCCAGCACGATGCGGCGCTTACGCCCAGCGGATTGTCAGCGCACCACCCACCGAACGCCCCGCGTCACGCCGAGCTTCTGCACCAGATCGAGGTGAGTCAGAGTTCGCAACTCCTCCAGCGCCCGCTTCTCAGAGACCGCCACCGAGAGAAGCGGACGAAGACGGTCGGACGACAGGCCACCCTCGCGGGCGAGCACCTGCAGAATTTCCTGCTGCAGCACCGTCAGCTGGTGGCGCGCCACAGAGGGGGGCACGTACGCGGTCGGGCTGAAGCGGACCACCACTTCGCCGGCTCGAACTTCGAACATCGGTGACGCCAGACCCGCGCGGGCCGACAGCTCCAGGATCTTGAGCGTACCGCGGCCCCACTGCTCGATGATCCCGCGCCGGTAAAAGACGCCGGCGATCAGCGGGTTGTACGGGTGGGAGGCATGCGGCCGCGAAAGCTCGTCGACGGAGATGCCGAACGGCAGCTGTCCGGTGTTGGTGATCTCCAGCCGGTCGTCGTAGATGGCTAGACTTACCGATCCGCCGGGCTGCGAATAATCACGATGGCAGATCGCGTTCGCGAGCGCTTCACGCAGAGCCTCCGGCGGATACAGCGGATCATCCAGGCGCTCGAACAGCCCGGGCACGATCTTCCCGGTAACGGGCACGTGCTTGCGGATGAAGAGATCCGCCTCGCGCAGTAGCTCGAAGGCATTGCCCACGACCTGCCGGTGGTCCAGGAACTCCGACTTGTCGGTGCCGCGGAAGGCCGCCAGCCTGAGCAGGCACTGCGGATAGTACGGAAGCAGCCGGTCGACCTTGCCGAACAGCGCCACCGCCGCGTTCAAAAGCCGCTCCCCCTGGAGAAGCCCCAGCCCGCGCAGCAGTTCCGGCGTCTCGCGGGAAACCGGGTGCGCCAGGCGCCCACTGGCCAGGGCGGCATCCGCCGTCAGGGCGATCTGCCCCGCATCCAGATCCTGGATCCCGAACTCGAATGCGGTCTGCGTTTCCCAGCGCGAGGTGGGGTGCATCTGGTTCAGCAGGAGCTGCCGATATTCCTCCTGCATCATCACGCTCGTCGTAGGCCCGCGGCGAACGTGCGGTTTTCCGTCGAACGTATAGATGGCCGGCCCGCCGCTCGGCACGCGGATCAGCACGACCGCGCGATCGCCGTCCACAGGCACCACCTCGGGGCTCAGCAGCGGACGCGGCTCGATGCGGCCCAGCTCACGGATGACGTCCGTGAGCGTTCCCGCGGAGACCTGCTGGCCCACCACGTCCCCGTTGTCGGCCACTCCGAACAGCACGAACCCGCCGCGGCCGTTGAGCATGGCGCTGACGGTCCGGGCGGCGTCGGAACGCTGCCCAGTGGAGCGCTTGTATTCGATCTGCTCGCTCTCGCCCGCGGAGACCAGCGCCTGCAGTTCCTCGGAGTGCATGGATCGACGATGGCGTGGATAAAATGCGGAGCATACGATCCGCGTCCAGCAGTGTCCGCGTGACCTGCTGAGGGAAGCGGGAATCTACGCTCCAGCAGATGGACAGTCCAGACACAATTAGGAGCGCGTTCTTTGGGTCCGCCGTGAGCACGTGTGCCCGTCGGCAGGCGGAAAAGGGGGGCCTTCGGAGCGCAAACGAAAAACGGCTCGGGCATCTCTGCCCGAGCCGTTTTTCGTCATTCGATCCGCGACGCCGCGATGCGCCAGCGGTGAGTAGAAGATGCGGTGACCACGCGCGCGGAAGCGCCGCCAGCGGCTCGCGGCTGGGGTCGAACGTGCGCAGCCCGCACTCCAACGCGAGCACCGCGAGGTCACGGTCGGAGGTGACGATGGTCAGCTGCGTCGGCGGGCGAGGACCCTGCAGGTGGAGCGCGGTCGCAAGGTGCAACAGGTCCATCGACCGGGCGCGCGCCTGCCGATGGTTTTCGGCCAGGTCCATGGCTCTGTCTACGACCTCCGAACCGATCTCCACCACGTTGAAAGTGCCTTCGTAATCGGTCCAGAACTCGGCCGCGACGCTATTCCAGGCCGCTTTGCTCGCGTCTCTAAACGCCGTTCGCAGCGTCGTCAGCACCTCAAGCGCGACGAACTCGGAGATGAAGAGCCGTCCGGGGAAGCGGTTCAGTGCGCCTCGCACCACACCTGAGCCCTCCTCGTTCAGGTAGGCCTTGGCGAGCGCGCTGGAGTCGACGAAGATCAAGGCTCAGAAACCCAGACGGGCGCGGAGCCAGGCACCGAACCCGGGCCGCTGGAAACCCCTGCGGTCCGGACGTGGCTCCCAGTTCCTCGCAGGTCGCACCCCCAGCTCGCGCATTTTCTCCTCAAAGGCGGCACGATCGGGATGACCCGGGGGAACCGGCTCCCAGCCCGTAGCGATTTCTTCAGTCTTTGTAGCCATCGCAGTCTCACGTTTGAGGGAGGCTCATTCCCCACAATCTAATTCAAAAACAATGGACGCTCCAGACACCATTCGGAGCGCATTCTTTGGGCCCGCCGTGCGCACGTGCGATCACCGGAGACGGAAAAGGAGAGGGAGAACGAAGCACAAACGAAAACGGCCCCGGGCATCTCTGCCCGGGGCCGTTTTCATTGTCCTGCAGCCGAAGTGTCCGGCGAAAGCCCTCGCGGGGCTTACGCCTCGATCACCGCCGCCTCGCTGGCGGCGACGATCGCCGGGGCCGCGGCTTCAACCGCGGCGCCCGCTTCGCCCTGGGCCGAGAAGTCCACGTCGTTGTACCGGTAGATGCCGGTACCCGCCGGGATCAGGTGCCCGATGATGATGTTCTCCTTCAGCCCCTGCAGGTCGTCGCGCGCGCCGCGGATGGCGGCGTCGGTCAGAACCCGCGTGGTCTCCTGGAAGGAGGCCGCGGAGATGAAGGACTGCGTGGTCAGCGACGCCTTGGTGATGCCCAGCAGCAGCGGCTCGCTGGTCGCCGGCGTTCCACCCCCCGCCAGGTGCTTGGCGTTGGCGTCCATGTACTCGGTGCGGTCCACCGTCTCGCCCTCAAGGAACTCGGTGGTGCCGGGCTCCAGGACGCGCACCTTCTGCAGCATCTGGCGCACGATCACGCCGATGTGCTTGTCGTTGATCTTCAC
>DASTVC010000169.1:0-2115 GCA_035759295.1 Longimicrobium sp.
TCTACTCCGCAGGCAGCCCGGGGCCCACCGATTCTCTGGTCGTCACCGAGCAGGTTACCAGCTTGGCGTTCGCGCGGAAGGGTGACATACTCGCCATCGGAGACGGGGCAGGACGGGTCTGGCTCTGGTCTCCGTTAACCGACAGCAGGCGGGTGCTGGATGGGGGGCGAGGGGGGATCACGAGCCTGGCCTTCGACCCGCAGGGCCGCATCCTAGCCGGAGGCGACGCCGAGGGAGATATCATGCTCTGGGATCTCGGCCACGGCGACCGGACGGAGTCCCCACCGAGAGCTCACGACTTCGGCATCAGCGCCCTCGCGTTCAGCGGAGACGGCTCGACGCTAGTCTCGGGGGACACAAACGGCAACGTGGCGCTATGGGACGTCTCGAGCCGCCTGGTCCTGGCCCGCTCCCTCCTGAGGCACAGAAGCGATGTCGTCGGGCTCGCCTTCGCTGGCGATAGCGGTGTTCTGGTCTCGGCCGACGAGTCCGGATTCGTGGAACGGACGGACATACGCGCCGCCACCTGGGTACGGAGAGCCTGCCGGATCGCCAACTGGGATGCGCGAGAGGAGGAGTGGCGCCGACGATTTCCCACCCACGAGTTCCCGCGCGCCTGTCGCCATCCGCCCGGGCCGGCCGGCGCCCGCCCGGCCCGCTGAACGCATCCTGTGACATTCCCCCTCTGCCCACCCGAGATCGCACCGGCGCTTGGCGACTCCATCATCGCCGAGGAGTACCGCGGCGACTTCGCCGCGGCGCGCATGGCGACCGAGGAGGCGCTCGGCCGCGCCCGCCACTTCCTGCCGTAGGCACGAACGTGCCGCGCGCGGCGGGATACGACCATCCATACCACTGGGAGCCCTGTATCCTGGTCAGCGCGCCCTGACTGGTGCACCCGCCACTCCCACCTTTCCACAAGCTACCTCTCCCGTCCACCGCGGAAGATCCTTCCCCATGACGATACCCGTTCCCGAGCCTCCCCATGCCGCCTCTGCGCCCGCCGCGCCTCGCACACCCGGAGACGGGAGCGGCTTCGCCAAGAGCTGGGCCGTGGTCGTCGGCATCGACGCCTACCGCGACGGGATCGCGGCGCTGCGCACCGCCCGCGGCGACGCCGAGGCACTGGGGGAATTGCTCCGCGAACGGCACGGCTACCGGGTGGTCGTGCGCACCGACGCGGACGCCACCCGCGAGAGGCTGCTTCGCCTGCTCTGCGAAGAGCTGCCCGCGCGGGTGGAGGCGGACGACCGGGTGCTCTTCTGCTTCGCCGGCCACGGGGTGGCGCTGGACGGCGAAGGGGGGCCGGAAGGGTATCTCGTACCGCAGGACGCGCGCGCGGACGACGCGGGGTCGCTGCTGTCGATGCACGACGTGCACGACGCCTTGGCGGGGCTCCCCGCACGCCACCTCCTCGTGGTCCTGGACTGCTGCTTCGCGGGTGCCTTCCAGTGGTATGCCTTCCGCCACCTGCGCATGGCGCCGCCGCGGCTCTACCGGCAGCACCTGGAGAGCTACGTCGCCCACCCCGCCCGGCAGATCCTGACCTCGGCGGCGCACGACCAGCGCGCGCTCGACACCATCCTGGACGGCCGGGTACTTGGTGCACGCGACGGCGGCACCGAGCACTCTCCGTTCGCGCAGGCGCTGCTGGACGGGCTCGCGGGCGCGGCCGACGCCTCGCAGGGCGAGTTGCGCGGAGACGGCGTGATCACCGCCACGGAGCTCTACTTGTACACCCGCAGCCGCCTGCGGCCCGACGCCCTGCACCCGGAGCAGACCCCGCAGCTCTGGCCCATGCGAACGCACGGCCGTGGCGAGTTCGTCTTCATCCCGCCCGGAGCGCCGCCCGCGCTGGCCGACGCGCCGGCCATGGACCCGCAGAACAACCCGTACCGCGGGCTCCTCCCGTTCGACGCCGGCCAGCGGGAGCTCTTCTTCGGCCGCAGCCGCCTGGTGAGGGAGCTACGGGAGAAGGTAGCGCGCCACCGGCTGGTGACGGTGCTGGGCCCCTCGGGGAGCGGCAAGTCCAGCCTGGTGCGCGCCGGGCTCGTCCCCACGCTGCGCGACTCCCCTCCGGAGGGATGGACGGTGGCCGACCCGGTGCGGCCCGGG
>DASTVC010000170.1:0-2075 GCA_035759295.1 Longimicrobium sp.
CGTGGCGGTGCCGGCCACCCCCTCTACGGTGGCGGTGACGATCGCCGTCCCCTCCTGCATGCCGGTCACGACGCCCTGCGCCGAGACGGTGGCCACCGAGGGGTTGCCGCTGCTCCACGCCACCGGGCGTCCGGTGATCACGCTTCCCGCGGCGTCGCGCGCCGTCGCCGCGAGCTGCGCCGTCTGGCCCGGCGCCAGCTCCGCCTCCGCGGGCGAGACCTCGACGGAGGCCGTCGTGGGCGGGCGGCACTCGGGCATGCCGGCCAGCACCTGGCGCTCCGCCTTGAGGCTGCTGGTGATCCAGTCGCGCGACTGGCGCGCGCCCAAGTACGAGTCGGTGCTGCTGTGCAGCCCCACGCGCTCGACCACCTGCACCACCCGCGAGACGCCCAGCCACCGCCAGTACCACCGTTCCCAGGTGCGCCGGGCGTCGCGCGACTTGTCGGTCTCCAGCTGCGGGTAGCTCTGCGTAAACGGCAGCAGCAGGATGATGTCGTCACGTACGTAGATCCCCTGCTCCAGCCCGGGCCGCAGAAGGAACTGCCCGCTCTTGGGGGCCGCCAGCGACACCACGCCCATGCACAGCCGCGACTGCAGCTCCGGCGCGTTCTCGCGGTTGTACAGCAGCGCCTCCTGCACCATCAGATTGCCCTGCGAGTGGGGAAGGTACACCACCCGCTCGCCACGCCGCAGCTGGTCCTGGATGGTGTCGCCCAGGATGCGCGCGTCGCGGGCCGACCGGATGGGAAGCACGCCCGACATGTGCAGCACCTGCCCCGCCGCCTCGAAGATGTCGAAGCTCATCACCCCCTTGTACGCCGCCTCGGCAATGCACCACAGCAGCCGCGGCACCAGCAGCACATAGCCGATGAAGCGGTGGTCGTCCGTCGCCTTCTCGAAGCAGCGCATGAGCCGCTGGGGCACCTCGTCGGAGTTCAGAAAGCTGGAGTTGTAGTACAGGCGAAACACGTCGCCCTGCGCCATCACGCCGGCGTTCCGCGCGGACTTTTCCGCCTCGGCCAGAAACTTGGCCGCCCCGCCAGGGCCGTTGAAGATGCCGTTCACCGTCATGAACGTGGTCCCCGCGGGCGCCGCGGCGGCCGACACGGAGAAGCGCGAGGCGCCGGCTCGCAGCGCCGCCGGGCTTCCGCGCTGGATGCCGAAGGTGCGGTTGGCCAGCGCCTCGCCCGCCACGCGGATGGCCGCCGAGTCGGCAACCACGTCCCACGCCAGGAAGTAGATGGAGTCCAGCCGCGCCGACGCCTGCTCCAGCTCCATCCCGTCGTACAGCTGGCCCACCAGGTTCAGGTGGTGCTGAAAGGCGGCGGGCTTGTCCTCGGCCGTCAGGATGGCGCGGGCGCTGGCCAGTAGCTCCTCGCCGCCCGCCGGCACCGTGACGTGCATCTCGGCCGCGGCCGTGAGCGCGTGGTCGGCGTCCATGCGTACGGTGCCCGAGGCGGGCGCCGGCTGCCCGTCGAGCGTCACCTGCAGGTTGCGGTAGCCCGGCGCGGCGGCAAAGGCATACGGCACCTCCGCCCCGAACGCGTACATGCTGTCCTGCTCCGCCGGGGTGCCGGCCACCCCCGCGTCGGGGATCACCGACAGGCGCCGCACCTTCGCGATCCAGAACTTGATGGGGAGCGTGTGGCCGTTCACGACGACCGTCTCACCCTCCGCCGCGTGGCCGGGCGCCGCCAGCACGCGCACCGGCCGCGACGCCGTCTCCGTGCCGCCCACGGTCACGCGGATGCGGTACGCTTCTCCGGAGGTGACGCCGGACCGCCCCGTGTGCCAGTTGACGATGTAGTGGCCGGCCCCCGCGTCCACGCGTACCGTTTCCGAGCCCGGCCCGGAGGTGGTGCTAAAGCGCGCCACCGGCTGCGCGCACGCCGCGTCGGCCGCGCGGCAGACCTCGACGACAGGCGCGAGCCCGGCGTCGAAGGCACCTTCCAGCGCCGACGCGGGCGCCATGGGCGGAAGGAAGGCGGTCGGGCGGGCCGGCGGCGCCAGCATGGTGTCGGAGGGGTTCTCCACCTCGTCCAGTTCCAGCGATTCGAGCTGTGGCGCGCCGTTGG
>DASTVC010000171.1:0-5223 GCA_035759295.1 Longimicrobium sp.
ACCGGCTCCCACCGGAGGCACACTGTCATCCTGAGGGAGCGCACGCCCGTAACTTTCATAACCACAGAAGCTTGCGCGCGACCGAAGGATCTTTGTCGGGTCGCGCGAAGCCCAGCCCTCGGGATCCGTTCAAGTCCGTCATACCGCGTTTCGTAGGATAGTTCTGGAAAATCGGCCACCGTCGCGAAGGGCGGCGTAGGGCAGACTCCATCGCGCTCCGGACAAAGATCCTTCGGTCGGCGCACTGGCTGGTACGCGATTCCTCGGGTGTCGAGCAGGCGCCTCGCTCAGGATGACACGTGGAGGCAGAATGTCTGAACCCCAACCGGAATGATGCTCGGCAACCCGGTATCAGTCAGGCAGACAAGGTCCTTCAGTCGGCGCCAACCCCTTGCCTGAGAGTAGTTTGCGGACCGGCGCCTCCCTGCGGAAGTCAACGCTTGTGGACGGTTTGGTAACACCCTCTCAGGAAGCAACGCTGACGTCTGGGTTCGGGATTCGGTTCGGTGCAGGAAGTAGAAAGGCCCTGCACCGCACCCGGTGCAGGGCCCTCTGCCGATCCTCCGCTACTGCTTCAGGGTGTAGTGCAGGCCGACCACGCCGGTGGGGTAGGGCGTCGCGGACTTCAGCTCGAAGGCGGCGTGCACGCCGTTCGGCAGCACCCGCTTGCCGCTGCCAAGGGTGATGGGATACACCAGCAGGTGCAGCTCGTCCACCAGGCCGTGCTCCAGCAGGGCGTGCACCAGCTGGCTGCTTCCGTCCGTGAGGATGTTGCCGCCGGGCTGCTCCTTCAGCGCGCGCACCGACTCGATCACGTTGTCGCGGATGATGGTCGTATCGCGCCAGATGGGCTGCTGCAGGGTCGCGGAGACGACGTACTTCTTGGGCGCGTTCATCAGGTCGCCGAAAAAGTCGCCCTTCGGCATGGGCTCGAACGCCTCGGCGTGGGTGACGTACGTGCGCCGGCCCAGGAGGAAGGCGTCGCAGCCCTGCATCATCTCCACGAAGCTCTTGCCGATGTCGTCGTGCCAGTAGGGCAGCGTCCAGCCGCCGTGCTCGAATCCTCCGTCCGTATCCTCGTCCTTGCCGCCGGGCGCCTGCATCACGCCGTCCAGGGTCATGAACTCGGAGACGATCAGCTTTCTCATGGGTTCCTCTCAGGTCAGGGTCATCGCTCGCGCCGTGCTGCACAGGCGTCGAACGAGGATCCCGGAAATCGACACGGGTCGATCTGCCGGCGGAGGGGAGAACGCGCAGAGCCCCGGCCGCGACGGGCGGCCGGGGCTTACCGGGCTGCGTTTTCTGATGGCCCGCGATCGGCCATCCGCATCCCCTCAGTCCAGCAGGGTCTGGGGTACTTTGCCGCCGTTGGCGGCAATGCGGGCCATGACGGTCTTGTGCAGCCACACGTTCATCTGCGCCGAGTCTTCCATGAGCGCCGACGGAATGCCCAGCTCCACCGCGAGCTCCTTGCGGGCGGCGTAGCTGTTGTCGATGCCCAGCAGCGACAGCAGGTCCACGATGGACTCGCGCCAGTTGACCTTGTGCCCCGTCTTGGCCGCCAGGGCCTCCATGTGCGCTTCGACGTCGACGACGGGGACGGCCACCGGGGGCGGTGGTGCCGCGCCGACCGTGCCCCCGGCCGCGGGCGCTCCGCCGGGTGCGGGCGCCGGCCGGGGCGCGGGCGTACCCGCGGGCGCCGCCGGGGCCTCCGCCTTTTTGCCCAGCCCGAGGGACTGTAGAACCTTGCCGAAAATACTCATGGAGCCCTGCCTTTTCCATTATGGCGGACAACTCCGCTCCCGGCTGACTGCCGGAGCGGGGCGTGCCTGAGCGCCACCCTGCCAGTGGCGGGCGCGGGGCAGACAGGAAAAGCGTGCCATGCATCCAGAGAGCTTCGCGGCACGCAAAGTCTCTCCCGACACCGCCACTTCGAGACACGGACAGATGGTCCCGATGAAATAGCCAGGCGTCCGTAGCCTCTCAGTATCAGTGTCAAGCAGCGCTTATCAGGTTGATAAGCGCTGTCAAATTTATCAGCCGTCACACCGCCCCTACATTCCGTGCACGAGATCCGGATCCGGCGCGTTTGCCGCGCTGGCGATCGGATCTCGACGGTTCTGGGACAGCGAACGACGCGAACAACGAAGAAAGAAGATTCCAGATGCGAGCAACTGTCATGTATGGCCCGGGCGACGTCCGGATCGAGAACGTTCCGGACGCCCGCATCGTCGAGCGGACCGACGCGCTGGTGCGGATCACGCGCGCCTGCATCTGCGGCAGCGACCTGTGGCCCTACCAGTCGATGGAGCCCACCGAGACCGGCAACCGGATGGGGCACGAGTTTATCGGCATCGTCGAGGCCGTGGGCGCCGACGTGCGCACCGTAAAGCCCGGCGACGTGGTGGTGGCCCCGTTCGCGTGGTCCGACGGCACCTGCATCTTCTGCGAGGAGGGGCTGCACACCTCGTGTCTGCACGGCGGGTGGTGGGGCGGCACGGAGCAGGACGGCGGCCAGGGCGAGGCGGTGCGCGTGCCGCAGGCCGACGGCACGCTGGTGGTTCTCCCCGTGGGCGCCGACGACGCGCTGATGCCGGCGCTGCTCACCCTTTCCGACGTGATGGGCACCGGCCACCACGCGGCGCTGGCGGCCAGGGTGGCTCCCGGCAGGACGGTGGCGGTGGTGGGCGACGGCGCGGTGGGGCTGTGCGGGGTGATCGCGGCCCGCAGGCTGGGCGCCGAACGCATCATCATGCTGGGCCGGCACGCGGACCGCATTGCCCTGGCGCGTGAGTTCGGCGCGACGGACGTGGTGAGCGAGCGCGGCGACGAGGCGGTGGAGCGGGTGCGCGAGCTTACCGGCGGGCACGGGGCGCACTCCGTCCTGGAGTGCGTGGGCCACGGACAGTCCACGCTCACCTCGCTGAGCATCGCGCGTCCGGGCGGCGCCGTCGGCCGCGTGGGCGTGCCGCAGGACGAGCTGATCCCCGCCGCGATGCCCACGTTCTTCAGCAACGTCACCATCGCCGGCGGCCCGGCGCCCGTCCGCGCCTACATCGAGGAGCTGCTCCCCGACGTGCTGGAGGGAAGGATCCACCCCGGCCGCGTCTTCGACCGGGTCACCAACCTGGACGGCGTCCCCGACGGCTACCGCGCGATGAACGACCGCGAGGCCATCAAGGTGATGATCGCGTTCTGATCGACCGTGGACCGGCCCGCGATGGATCGATTTCCATCGCTGGGCCGGCGTCCATCCGCGCGGGCCGACTCCCTGCCGTCGTGAAGACCCGCTTCTTCGGTGTGATCCAGGGCGCGGGGGTTTGACGCCGCCCGGTCGCCCCGGTACCATCCGCCGATCCCCGCGCAGGCGGAAGAACGGATCCGCCGCGTGCGTCTCCCGGATGATTTCGTACACAGGAGCGTGTTCGTGAACCCCCCGCTCACGGATGTCGAAGTGCGTGTCCTCGGCTCCCTCCTGGAGAAGGAGGTTACGACCCCGGACAACTATCCGCTTTCCCTGAACGCCCTCCTCGCGGCGTGCAACCAGACCACCAGCCGTGAGCCGGTCATGCGGCTGGGGGAGGATGCGGTGATCCATGCGGCCGTCGCGCTCCGCCGGCGCGGCCTGGTGCGCCAGATTCAGCCGGCGGGCTCGCGGGTGACCAAGTTCGAGCAGCTGCTGGGGGAGGAGCTCCTGCTGAGCCGGCGCGACCTGGCCGTGCTGGGCGTGCTGATGCTGCGCGGGCCGCAGACTCCGGGCGAGCTGTACGCGCGCACCGCGCGGCTGGAGCCGTTCGCCGATCTCGCCGACCTGGAGGGCGTGCTGGAATCGCTGATGGCGCGGGAGCCGGAGCCGCTGGTCGCGCGGCTCCCCCGCCGGGCGGGGCAGAAGGAAGTCCGCTACGCGCACCTGCTGAGCGGCGAGCCGCCGCAGACCGATGCGCCCGCGACGGCGGAAGATGGCCCCGTCTCGATCCGCCGCGCCGATGCGGAAGAAGACCGCGTCGCGGCGCTGGAGCGGACGGTGGATGAACTCCGTGCGGAGGTCGCCGCGGTGCGCGCCGAGCTGGACGCGTTCCGGGCCCAGTTCCAGTAATCCGGATCCGCAAGCGACCCGAAATCACCCTGCGATGTTGTTCTCCGGGACCCCGGAGGGCACGGCACTCATCCCGAATCCTCCAGTTCGGTGTGCAGGATCAGCAAGGATTCAACGCAGAGAGCGCAGAGTTCAAATGAGAGAGCGCAGAGGATACCCTTCGTCCTCTGCGCTCTCTCATTTCTTCTCTGCGCTCTCTGCGTTCAATTGGCGAATACCTCCAGGTCGCTGCCGCAGTATGCGTTTCACTCGAAGCGTTGATTTCCTGAGAGGGTGTTGCCAAACCGTCCGGAACGTTGACTTCCTAAGGGAGGCACCACGCCCTAACCTGAAGCTACGATGGAGCTTGGTGCCGACCGAAGGACCTCGCCGGCACAACCGGGAGGCCGGCCCCGATGCTCGCCGGCTGGCCCCACAGCGGCGGAAAGGAGATCCTTCGGTCGCGCGCAAGCACTTGGGTGCATTAAGGTTACGCGTGGCGCTCCCTCATCAAGTCAACAATTCGGTAGAGGTATAGCAACACCCTCTAAGGGAGCGCTGCGCTGAGCCGGCCGCATTCGCCGCGGGTCAAGCGATCGGCGCTCCACCCGCCGCGGTGTCGCGGGCGCGTTCGGCGTCGCGGCGCGGGGGCTGGCCGAATAGCCGGGCGTATTCGCGGCTGAACTGCGACGCGCTCGCGTATCCCACCTGGTAGGCCACCGCGTCCGCGCTGGGCGCGCCCGACACCAGCAGGCGGCGGGCCTCCTGCAGGCGCAGCCGCTTCTGGTACTGGATGGGGCTCATGGCCGTGGCCGCCTTGAAGTGCTGGTGCAGCGCCGAAGGGCTCATGTGCACGCGGCCGGCGAGCTCCTCCACCCGCAGCGGCTCGGCGAAGTGCTCCCTGATCCAGGCGATGGCCCCCGAGACCCGGCGCAGGCGGCCGTCCCCGATCGCCATCTGCGCCAGCCGCCCGAACTGCTCGCTCTGCAGCAGTCGGTAGTCAAGCTCCCGCAGCAGGAGCGGCGCCAGCACCGGGATGTCGGCCGGCGCATCCAGCAGCCGCACCAGACGCAGGAGCCCGTCCAGCAGCGGCGCCCGCACGGGGCTCAGGTACAGCGCCCGCCCGTCGTGGTCGTCGCGGGGTGCCG
>DASTVC010000172.1:0-2254 GCA_035759295.1 Longimicrobium sp.
TTTCAGAACCTGCTGGGCAATGCCCTCAAGTACCGGCGCCCCGGCGTGCCGCCGCGCATCCACGTCTCGGCCGAGCGCCGGGCGACCGCGTGGGGCGCCGAGTGGGAGCTGGCGGTGCGCGACCACGGGATCGGGGTGAAGGTGGAGGACGCCGGCCGCATCTTCGAGATCTTTCAGCGGCTGCACCGCGACGACGCGTACGAAGGTACGGGGATCGGGCTGGCGATCTGCAGGAAGATCGTGGAGCGCCACGGCGGCCGGATCTGGGTGGAGTCGGCCCCCGGCGACGGCGCCGTCTTCCGTTTCACGCTCCCGGAGGCCGGGGACTGACGGAGAAGATCGAGACCACTCCGTTTACGGCCGGTCGGCCTGCGGTCTCACACCCCCAGGACCCCCGCCTCGACGGCGAAGCGGACGTACTCGGTGCGGTGCTCCAGCCCCAGCTTCTCGTGGATGCGCTGCTTGTACGCGGCCACCGTCTTGGTGCTGATGCGCAGCTGCTCCGCGACCTCAGCCCCGCTGTACCCCTGCGCCACCAGCTGCAGCACCGTCCGCTCGCGTTCGCTGAGCTCCTGGAAGCGCCCGCCGGCCGTCCGCGCCGCGCGCCGGGTGACCACGGCCGAGGCCAGCAGGCGGGCCGTGGCGGGGCGGACGTAGACCTCGCCCCCGGCCACCACCCGGATCGCCTCCACCAGCTCCTGCGACGCCGCCTCCTTGGTAAGGTAGCCGCCGGCGCCCGCCTCCAGCAGCTCCAGCAGCCGCTCCTGCTCCGGGTGCATGGTCAGGATCAGCACGCGCACCGCGGGCACCACCGAGAGGATCTCCCGCAGCGCGGCAAGGCCGCTCCCGTCCGGCATGTCCAGGTCGAGCACGGCCACGTCGGGGGTCAGCCGCCGGGCCAGGGCCAGCGCGGAGTTGCCGCTGGCGGCCTCGCCCACCACGTCGATGTCCGGGGCCCCGCGCAGCACCAGCCGCAGCCCCTCGCGAACCAGCCCATGGTCGTCGGCCAGGATCACGCGGATGGTCTCCGTGCTCGGCGGCACGCCGCGCCGGGCGTACGGCCTGGCGGCGAAGCTTGCGCCGAGCGCCGCCAGGGCGTCGGGGGGGCCGCCGCCGGTCCGCGGCCTGGCCGGGGTTTCCTTCGCCATTTCAGCCAATCGTGGTCGGTTCCGGCGCCGCAGGAACAGCCGCCGCCAGGGTGAACCAGAAGGTGCTCCCCTTTCCCGGCGCGCTCTCCACGTGCAGGCGGGAGCCGTGCGCCTCGATGAGCCCGCGGGCGATCGCCAGCCCCAGCCCGGCCCCGCCGCGGCGGGTGCGGTCGGACTGCCAGAACCAGTCGAAGACGTGGGGCAGGTCTTCCGGCGGGATCCCGGGGCCCGTGTCGCTCACCACGAAGCAGACCGCGTCCGCGCCGCCGTTCCCCTCCTCCGCGGCACCCATCCGCACCCGGAGCGCCACCCGGCCGCCGGCGGGCGTGAACTTGAGCGCGTTGCTCAGCAGGTTCGCGAGCACCTGCAGGAGCCGCGCGGGGTCGGCGTCGATCTCGGGCAGCCCTTCCTCGCACTCCACCGCGAGCTCGATCTCTTCCTCTTCCTCCGCCTCCACCACGAACATCACCTGCGCGGCCCCCACCACGTCGGAGACGGCGGTGGGCCGCCGCTCCAGCGCCAGCCGGCCCGCGTCGAGGCTGGCGCGGTCCAGGAGGTCCCTTACGATCTGCTGCATCCAGTCCGCCGAGCGCTGGATGATCCGGGCCATGTTGCGCATCCCCTCGGCGGGCTGCGGCTCCGGGTCCAGCAGCGCGGCGGCGCACACCTGGATGGTGCCGAGCGGGTTGCGCAGGTCGTGCGAGACGATGCCGAAGGCCCGGTCGCGCGCCGCCACCGCGCGCTCCGCCCGGCGGAGGAGGCGCACCCGCTCCAGCGCCGCGCCCAGCCGGTCGGCGAGCGAGAGGGCGAACTCGGCGGCCAGGGCCTCGTCCGGGCGCGCGGCCGCGCACGCGAGCACCATCACCCCGCGTCCGGGCCCGCCGGTGTGCACGGAGACCGCGCTCCCCGAGGCCATCGCCAGCGAGTCCAGCAGCGGCCGGAGTACGTCGCCGTTCGGCTCCGGACCGTCCAGCGCCGCGAGCAGCGGGTCGCTGGTTCCGGCCGGGGCGCCCATGAGGTGCCGGACGCGCCTGCGGAGCGCGGCGCCCCGCCGCCGGACCACGTGCTCTGCCTCCGCGACCCCCGCCACCGCGTCTCCGCCGGGA
>DASTVC010000173.1:0-10036 GCA_035759295.1 Longimicrobium sp.
GATCGAATTCTCCCCTCTCCGTGAGGAACGAACGGGGAGGGGCCGGGGGAGGGGCACCGTCCGGCGCAGTTCGATGCTTGTCGCCGAGCCCCCATCCGCACCGTCCCCATTCCCCGCAAATCCGCTCTGCATCTCATCTTCCGACCCCTCTTCCCCACCCCGCGCCGAAACTCGTGCCTCGCGGCGGGGTACGGAGCGTGCGGACCGACGCCGCCGCAGACCGCGAGCGGCCATCCAACGAGGAAGCGATGAAGATCAGCCACACGCTACACCTGTACGCATTCGCCCTGCTGGGGCTGGCCCTTGCCGCGCCCGCCCGGGCGGCGGCGCAGGCCGTGGACAGCGGCACCTTCGTGATCTACGTCGAAGACCGCGAGGTGGGCACCGAGCAGTTCCTCATCACCCAGGTGGGAAGCGGGGCGGCGGCGGAGCTCATCGCCAGCGGGCGCGTGCGGGTGCGGCTGCCGGAGGGGAGCCTGGAGCTCGATCCGCGCCTCACCACCCGCGGCGTGGGCGCCGACCCCGTGAACTACCAGGTGAACGTGGGCGGCAGCTCGCCCAGCCGCGTGGTGGGCACGGTGAGCGGCGGGCGCTTCAGCGCCAAGATCGGCACCGGCTCCGGCGAGCAGCTGCGCGAGTACGTGGCCAGCTCCGGCGCCGTGGTGCTGGACCAGGGGGTGGCGCACCACTACCAGTTCCTGGCCCAGCGCACGCACCAGGGCCGCGTGCCCGTCATCGTCCCCCGCGAGAACCGGCAGGTGATGGCCACCGTCGCCAGCCGCGGCGAAGAGTCCGTCACCATCGGCGGCGTGGAGGCGACGCTCTACCACCTGGTCGTCCAGCCCGCCGGCGGCGACGAGCACCACGTGTGGGTCGATGCGCTCAACCGCGTCGTCCGCGTGGAGGTCCCCGCCCGCGCCTACCGCGCCGAACGCACGCGAATGCCGCGCTGACGCGTCTCCGGACGCACCGCATCCCCCACCGAAGGAGCGCCGGTACCGAACACCGGCGCTCCTCTTTTGTCTCCCATCCCAGGGCGAGGGCGCGGGGCCGGCCTCTCGCGATCCCATCCCCGAACCGCGTGCAACTCCGGCAGGGCAAAGCGCGTATCGGCCCGTGCCGGTTCCATCAGCACGCTACCGGCCGTTACGCAACTCCATTAGCTTTGGGGCTCATCCACTCCTCCACCGGAGACCTCCTCCATGTCCGACACGCTGACCACCGTCCCCGACGCCCCCCCGGCTCCGGCCGAGCCCAATGCCGGCTCGTTCCCGCGGCGGGTGATGGACACCTTCTTTTCCCCCGTGGCGCTGTTCCGCCGCTTCGGCGCCCGGCCGCCCTGGGTGGACGTGATGATCGTGTCCGTGGTGCTGGGGCTGCTGGTGTTCCTGTTCATCCCCAAGGACGTGTGGATGAACACGATGGAAGAGGCCATGCGCCGGCGGGGCCAGGAGCTGCCCGCCGGGGCGAACCCGGAGCAGATGGCCGGCATTCAGCGCATGGTCGGGATCGGCGCCAGCGTGGTGATGCCGTGGCTCTTCCTGGCCATCACGGCCGGGGTGATGGTACTGCTGTTCAGCGTAATCCTGGGCGGCAGCGCCACTTTTCGCCAGTACGTGGGCGTGGTGGCGCACGCCGGCCTGATCGGCGCCGTGGGGCAGCTGGCGGCGCTCCCCATCACCCTGCAGAAGGGGGTGATGTCGTCCGGGATCACGCTGGGCGCGCTGGCCGGGGGAATGGACCCGGACTCGTTCCTCTACCAGTTCCTGAACGCGTGGAACGTGTTCCTGGTCTGGCAGCTGGTGGTGATGGGGCTGGGCGCCGCGGCCCTCAACCGCAGGATTTCGGCGGGGACGGCCGTGGGCGTGCTGCTGGGCGTGTACGCCGTCATCGCCGTCATCATCGCGGTGCTCTGAAACCAATTCCGGAGCGGTTCGTAGTGCGGCCCGCGGCCCCACCGGCCGCCCCTCTCTTGCAGGACCCAATCACGGACGGACCTCGACCGATGTCGACTCAACGCCTTGCCCGCGCCGCGGGCTTTTCGCTGCTTGCCGTACTTGCCACGGCGCCCCTGGGCGCGCAGCTCACGCCGCCCCCACCGCCGCCGCCCACGGGCCCCGTGCTCACGCTGCAGCAGGCCGTGGCCGCCGCGCGCGAGAACAACCCCGACATGCAGGCGCAGCGCAACGACACGCGCTCCACCCAGGCCGCCATCCGCAACGCGCGGGCGGACTTTCTCCCCTCCGCCAGCGCCAGCGCCGGCTTCGGCTACACCGCCCCGGGCGTGCAGCGCTTCGGCAGCGAGGTGTTCGGCGAGCGGCCGGAATACTACGACAGCAACTGGCGCCTGGGGCTGAGCTATGACGTGAGCGGCACCAAGCTCCTGCAGCCGCGGCTGGCCCGCGCGCAGCACCAGGCCGCCGAGAGCCGCATCGCGGGGTACGAGGCCGACCTGGTCATGCAGGTGCAGCAGCAGTACCTCACCGCCCTGCAGGCCGGCGAGCTGGCCGCCCAGGCGCAGCGCGAGGTGGACCGCACCCGCGAGCACGAGCGGCTGGCCAACGCCAAGCTCGAAGTGGGCTCGGGCACGCCGCTGGACGTGCGCCGCGCCCAGGTGGAGCGCGGCCGCGCCGAGGTGACCGTGGTGCAGCAGCAGAACACGTACGAGACGGAGCTCCTGCGGCTGGGGCTGCTGATGGGCGTGGACCTTTCCACCGACACCCGGCTGGAGAGCGGCTTTGCCCTCTTCGAGCCCACCTGGAGCGGCGACGAGCTGGTGGCGATGGCGCTGGAGAACAACCCCGGCCTGAACGCCGCCCGCGCCAACACCGGCGCCGCCCGCACCCAGGTGCGCGCCGCCCGCTCCGCCTACCTGCCCACCCTGAACTTCCAGGTGGGGCTGGCCGGCTCGGTGTACAGCGCCGGCAACATCGACCCGCTGGTGCAGCAGCAGCTGGGCGGGATGCAGAGCGCCTTCGCCAGCTGCAACGAGGGGAACGCCATCCGCACCGCGGTGGGCCTTACCCCCTCCGACTGCTCCGGGCTGGACGTGAGCGACCCCGCGGTGCAGGCGGCCGTGCGCCGCGACGTGGCCGCCGGCAACCCCAGCTTTCCCTTCGGCTACGAGCGGCAGCCGCTGCAGGCCTCCATGAGCATCTCGCTCCCCCTGTTCGACGGATTGAACCGCGAGCGGCGCATCGAGGAAGCCCGCGTGCAGGAAGACGACGCCCGGCTGGCCGTCCGCGCACAGGAGCAGCGCCTTACCCGCGACGTGCGCACCGGGCTGCTGAACGCGCAGACCGCCTATCGCACCGCCCAGCTGCAGCGCCAGGTGGCCGAGAACGCCGGCGAGGAGCTGCGGATGGCGCGCGAGCGCTTTCGCCTGGGCGCCGCCAACAGCCTGGAGGTCACCGACGCGCAGACCCGCCTGGCCGAGGCCGAGCGCGCCGTGATCGACGCCGTGTACATGTACCACAAGTCCCTGGCCGCGCTCGAGGCGCTGGTCGGACGCTCCCTTCGCTGAAACCGCGGGTCCCCCACCCGGAAGACAGGACGATAGAATGATGTCGACGAAAAAGAAGGTGCTGATCATCGCCGGCGTGGTGATCGCCGTGGGCGCGCTGGGCGCCCTGTCCCTGCGCGGCGGCAACGACCGCGGCGTGCAGGTGAGCACCGAGGCCGTGGGCCGCCGCACCCTGGTGGAGGTGGTCACCGCCAGCGGCAAGATCCAGCCCAAGCGCAAGGTGGACATCAGCGCCGACATCAGCGGCCGCGTGGTGCAGGTGGCCGTCGAAGAGGGGCAGTGGGTGGATGCCGGCGCGCTCCTCCTTCGCATCGACCCCACCCAGTACGTGGCCGCCGTGCGCCGCGGCGAGGCCGCCGTGTCGCAGGCCCGGGCCCGCGAGGCCCAGTCGCGCGCGCAGCTCACCAAGGCGCAGGCCGACGCCCGCCGCGCCGAGCAGCTGATGCAGACCAACGAGCTCGTCAGCGCCGCCGACGTGGAGAACGCCCGCACCCAGGCGCAGGTGGCCGAGCAGGAGCTGCAGGCCGCCCGCTTCGCCGTCACCCAGGCGCAGGCCGCGCTCAGCGAGTCGCGCGACCAGCTGTCTAAGACCACCATCGTCGCCCCCATGAGCGGGCGCGTCACCCGGCTGAACATCGAGCAGGGCGAAACGGCGGTGGTGGGAACGATGAACAACCCCGGGTCGCTCCTCCTCACCATCGCCGACCTGTCGGTGATGGAGGCCATGGTGGAGGTTGACGAGACCGACGTCCCCGGGCTCACCATCGGCGACAGCGCGAGCGTCAAGATCGACGCCTTTCCCAACCAGGTCTTTCCGGGGCGAGTCACGCGCATCGGCAACAGCTCCATCCAGCTGGCCGCCACGGGGCAGTCGTCCGACCAGCAGTCGGTGGACTACGAGGTGGTCATCACCCTCGACAATCCCCCCGCCGAGCTGCGCCCGGACCTGAGCGCCACCGCCGAGATCGTTACCGAGACGCGGGCCAACGCGCTCAGCGTCCCCATCCTCGCCCTGACCGTGCGCGACGCGGACGGCAAGAAGTTCAAGGTCGCGGACGACGAAAAGGACAACCCCGACCAGGCCGCCGTCCGCACCCGCGGCGACGAGGAGGAGATCGAGGGCGTGTTCGTGGTCCGCGAAGGGAAGGCCGAGTGGGTGCCGGTGACCATCGGCATCGCCGGCGACCGCTACTTCGAGGTCATCCGCGGCCTGCGCGGCGGCGAGACCGTGGTGTCCGGCAGCTACGCCGTGGTGCGCGAGCTGGAGGACGACGACGCGGTGCAGGTGCCGTCGGAGACGGAAAAGGGCAAGGCGGGCGAGAAGGGCAAGGCGAAGGGCGCCGAACGGAGGAAGGGATGAGCGCGCCGCTGATCCACACCCGCGGCCTGGAGAAGCACTACGACCTGGGCGCGGAGACGGTGCGCGCGCTGCGCGGGGTGGACCTGGAGATCCACCGCAACGAGTACGTGGCCATCATGGGCCCCTCCGGCAGCGGCAAGAGCACGTTCATGAACCTGATCGGCTGCCTGGACACGCCCACCGCGGGTGAGTACGTGCTGAACGGGCACCCGGTGGCGGGAATGGACGAGGACGAGCTGGCCCGCGTGCGCAACAAGGAGATCGGCTTCGTCTTCCAGACCTTCAACCTCCTTCCCCGCTCCACGGCGCTGGAGAACGTGGAGCTGCCGCTGGTATACGGCGGATCGGGGAAGAAGGAGCGGCGCGAGCGGGCGACGGAGGCGCTGCGGCACGTGGGACTGGGCGACCGCATGGACCACCGCCCCAACCAGCTTTCCGGCGGCCAGCGGCAGCGCGTGGCCATCGCCCGCGCGCTGGTCACGCGCCCCAGCATCATCCTGGCCGACGAGCCCACGGGCAACCTGGACTCGCAGACCAGCGAAGAGATCATGGGCCTGTTCGCCCGGCTGCACGACGAGGGGCAGACCATCATCATGGTCACCCACGAGCCCGACATCGCGGCGCACGCGGAGCGGGTGGTTACGCTGCGCGACGGGACCATCGCCAGTGACCGCCGGCAGGAGCCGACGGCGGCGGGGACGGCGTGGGGCACGCACCCCGTGGCCGCGGAGGTCTGAGCCATGGGCATTCGCGAGGCACTGCGCATCGCCCTGGCCAACATCCGCGCCAACAAGCTGCGCGCCTTCTTCACCGTGCTGGGAACGGTGGTGGGCGTCACCTTCCTGATCGCCGTCATCACCCTGCTCAAGGGGATGGACGCGTACATGAAGGAGGAGTTCGCCGGCCGCCTGTTCGGCCAGAACACCGTGCTGGTGCGGCGCATCCCCGAGCTGCAGGGCCCGTCCACGGAGGAGGACTGGCGCGAGTGGGAGCGGCGCCCGCTCTTCAAACAGACCGACGCGGAGTGGCTGGCGGCCAACATGCGCACGCCCGGAAAGCTGAGCTACAGCTTTGACCAGGACGCCCGCGTGGGCGACGGCAAGGGGCACGAGGTGCAGGGGGTGAACATCATCGGCGCGTCGGAGAACTTCTTCGCCATCCGCGAGCTGGACTTCGCGGCGGGGCGGCCGTTCTCGCGCAACGAGGCGCAGCGCGGCGTTCCCGTCATCGTGCTGGGGCAGGACGTGGCGACGGGGTTGTTCGAGGGGCGCCCGGTGCTGGGGCAGACGGTGCGCATCGGCGGCTTTCCCTACCGGGTGATCGGGCTGCTGGAAAAGCAGGGGTCGCTGTTCGGGATGTCGATGGACCGCATGGCCATCGCGCCGGTCAAGTCCCCCGTGAACGGCGGCATCTTTCCCCGGGCGGGGACGGTGGAGGACATCTCGTTCAAGGTGGACCGGCCGGAGCTGATGGCGGCGGCGGAGTCGGAGATGATCGGCCTGCTGCGCACCCTGCGCCGGCTGCGCCCCAGCGAGGACAACAACTTCTCGGTCGAGACGGCCAAGGGGTCCATGGGCTTCTGGGACAAGATCTCGGGGTTCATGCTCACCGTGCTGCCGATGCTCGTCTCGGTCTCGCTGCTGGTGGGCGCGGTGGTGATCATGAACATCATGCTGGTGTCGGTGTCGGAGCGCACCCGCGAGATCGGCATCCGCAAGAGCCTGGGCGCGCGCCGGGGCGACATCCTGATGCAGTTCCTCATCGAGAGCAGCACCCTCAGCGGCGTGGGCGCGGTGGTGGGGATCCTGATGGGGATCGGGCTGGCGTCGCTGGTCTCGGCCGTGTCGCCCCTGCCGGCGAGGGTGTCCAGCGGGTCCATCCTGCTGGGGCTGGGGCTGGGGATCGGCGTGGGGCTGGCGGCCGGCGTGTACCCGGCGTGGCGCGCCTCGCGGCTGGACCCCATCGTGGCCCTCAGGGCGGACTAGGAGGCACACCATGAACCTGGCATCCGCAAAGGGCGGCGTCGTCATCGCCCTGGACCAGCTGCGCAGCAACAAGGTGCGCGCCTCGCTCACCATTCTGGGCATCGTGATCGGCGTGGCCACGGTAATGACCATGGCCGCCGCCATCGCGGGCTTTCAGGGCTCCATCATGGACAGCCTGGACGCCATTGGCCCCAAGAACTTCTTCGTGCAGCGGTTCGATCAGGGGCAGATCATCATGGTGGACGACGGGGGGCCGCCGCCGTGGGAAGGCATGCCGCCGCTCACCTTTGCCGAGGCGCAGATGCTGCGCGACCTTCCCTCCATCCGCAGCGTGTCCACCAGCGCGGGGACGGGCGGCACGGTGAAGTACCGCTCGCGGTCGGTGCCTTCGGTGCAGCTGCAGGGGTACAGCTCGCAGTGGGTGGACTACTCGCCGGGCGACTTTCTCGAAGGGCGCAACTTTCTGCCGGTGGACGAGGCGCGCACCAGCAGCGTGGCGGTGCTGAGCGACGGGCTGGCGGAAGCGCTGTTCCCCAGCGGCAGCGCGGTGGGCAAGGAGGTGCGGATGCGCGGCCAGTCGTTCCGCGTGGTGGGCGTGTACAAGCAGAAGGAGAACATCTTCTCCGGCGCCCAGGGGAACTGGGCCATCATCCCCACCACGACTGCCATCAAGCGGCTGGGGGCAGACCCGGACTGGATGGGCCTGCTCGTGGTGCCGGCCAGCGGCTACACCCAGGAGCAGGCGATGGACGACGTGGTGGCCCGCCTGCGCCAGGCGCGCAGCCTGCGTCCCGGCGAGGAGAACAACTTCGCGGTGGTGCGGCAGGAAGCGCTGGCCGACATGGTGAAC
Source organism: Longimicrobium sp. (assembly GCA_035759295.1). Lineage (GTDB taxonomy): Bacteria > Gemmatimonadota > Gemmatimonadetes > Longimicrobiales > Longimicrobiaceae > Longimicrobium. The sequence goes on from DASTVC010000173.1 coordinate 7,719, forward strand.
GGCATCATCTCGGTGTTCGCCATCGTCATGCTGGTGCTGGCGGGGATCGGGCTGATCGTGGGCGGCGTGGGCGTGGTGGGGATCATGATGATCTCCGTTACCGAGCGCACACGCGAGATCGGGGTGCGCAAGGCGCTGGGGGCCACGCCGCGCGAGATCCTGTGGCAGTTCCTGGTGGAGTCGATGACGGTCACGCTCATCGGCGGCATCATCGGCCTGGCGATCGCGATGGCGTTCGCCGCGCTGATCTCTGCCCTCACCCCCGTCCCGGCGGCGATCCCGCTGTGGGCCATCGTGGTGTCGCTGCTGGCGGCGGCGGTCTCGGGGATGGGATTCGGACTGTACCCCGCGTTCAAGGCCGCGCGGCTGGATCCCGTGGACGCGCTGCGGTACGAGTAGAGGGGACAGGGGACAGGAAACAGCCTGGAACTGCTCCTGATGAGGACCCCCGGTGTCTCGCGTTTGCGCGGGAGGCCGGGGGTTCGGCATTTTGGGGGCGCGGAGGGCCTGACCGCGCTTCGGCAGGCTCCGGGTAGGCCCCCTCCGGGCGAGCACCACTCGCCCACCTCCCCCGAAACTGCCGGGGGAGGTTGACGTAGCAGGCGGATTGGAGGCGCTACGGATCGTGTGGCGCGGGCCGCGGGAGCCAGTTCGAACACTTCGCCGAGCCACCGCCCCCTCGGCTTCCCAACCTCCCCCAGCAGTTTTGGGGGAGGTGCGAGCCTAAGCGAGCGGAGGGGGCCTGCGCCAGACCATCCGAAGCACATTGATCCCTGCTCTCCCACCAGACCAGCCGAACTCGATCCCGATGACCGATATCACCACCTCCGACCCACTCGCCCCGCCCGTCGACCTGCTGGCGATCGCGGCGCACCGCGACGACGTGGAGCTGCTCGTGGGCGGGACGATGGCAAAGACGGCGGCGCAGGGGTACCGCACCGGCATCCTGGACCTGACCGCCGGCGAGCGCGGCACCGACGGCAGCGCCCAGCTACGGGGCGAGGAATCCGACGCGGCGGCGAAGATCCTGGGCGTCACGGCGCGGCGCAACGCGGGGCTGCCCGACGCGGGGCTGGAGAACACGCCCGAGACGCGGCGCATCGTGGCGGCGTTCATCCGCGCGTTCCGGCCCCGCGTCGTCATCCTGCCGTACATGACCGGCCGCCACCCGGACCACCGCATCGCCAGTCAGCTGGCGTACGACGCCAGCTTTCTGGCCGGCCTGAGCAAGCTGGACGCGCCGGGGGAGCCGCACCGCCCGCACAAGCTGCTCTACGCGCTCACGTATCGCGAAGACCCGGCCAAGCCCAGCTTCGTGGTCGACATCACCCGCTTCATGGAGACCAAGATGGAGGCGGTGCGGTGCTACAGCTCGCAGTTCGACGGCAAGACCTGGGGCGGCGAGGTCTACCCCGGCGGCGAGCGCCCGCTCTACGACCAGGTGCGCATGCACGCGGCCCGCTACGGCTCGCTCATCCGCACCGAGTACGGTGAGCCCTTCTACGTCGTCGAGACCATGCAGGTGGATGACGTGGTCGCCCTACCCGTCCGCAGCATCTGACCCCGATGTCCGATCCGCCGCCCGTTTCCATCCGCGACGTGGAGCTGGTGGTGATGGACATGGCCGGCACCACCGTGCACGACGGCGGCGAGGTACCGGCCGCGTTCACGGCCGCCCTCGCGGCGCACGGCATCGCGGTTTCGGAGGATGAGATCGCCGGCGTGCGCGGCGCGTCCAAGCGCGAAGTCATCCGCCACCTCGTCGCGCGGCATCGGCCGGATGCGCCGGCCGGGCTGGCGGACGAGGCGTACGATGGATTCCGCGCGGCGCTGGCCGAGCGGTACGGGGCGGGCGTCCGCGCGGTGGAGGGCGCGGAGGACGTGTTCGACTGGCTGCGGCGCCGCGGCGTGCGTATCGCGCTGAACACCGGCTTCGACCGCACGATCACCGGCCTGCTGCTGGATGCGCTCGGCTGGCGGGAGGGAGTGGTGGACGCCGTGGTCTGCGGCGACGACGTGCGCCAGGGCCGCCCAGCACCCTACCTCATCTTCCGCGCGATGGAGGCGACGGGCACGACCTCGGTCCACCGCGTGATGAACGTGGGCGATACGGAGCTGGACCTGCGGGCGGGATGGAACGCGGGGGTGGGCTGGAACGTGGGCGTGCTGAGCGGCGCACACCCGCGCGAGCGGCTGGAGCGCGCGCCGCACACGGACCTGATCGAAAGCGTGGCATCACTGCCGGACCTGTGGTGATCCCGGGACCGTCACCCGGTCACCTTGTCACCCGTTCACCCAAACGGGTCGGGGGGGGGGGG
>DASTVC010000174.1:0-9872 GCA_035759295.1 Longimicrobium sp.
CGCCACGAATCCACCCCATCCACATCTCCATCGAGAAGTCGACATGAGCGAGCTCGCTCCGGAACTGGTTGTCCCCCTGGGCGCCAATGGCAACGAAAAAGTCATGGTACCCGCACTCTACGCGGACGCCGAGGTGGAATGGCCGGTCCGTCCGGTCGTGAGCAGCTTTACCGAATGGGACCCACTGGAAGAGGTGATCGTCGGCCGCGCCGACCATGCCTGTGTTCCCGAGTGGCACCCGGTCCTGGCGGCCACCATGCCCCAGCGCCACTGGTCCTGGTTCAAGGCGAACGGCGGCAAGCCGTTTCCAGCCGATCTGCTGAACGCCGCGGCGCGTGAGCTGGACACGCTCGCGCGGGTGCTGGAGAACGAGGGCATCACCGTGCGCCGCCCCGACCCGGTGGACTGGCAGACCCCGTTTTCGACCCATCGTTTCGGGCCGGTCACCGGGCTGTACGGTGCCATGCCGCGCGACTGCCTGCTGGTGGTGGGCGACGAGATCATCGAGGCCCCCATGTCCTGGCGCAGCCGCTACTTCGAGACACACGCCTTCCGCAGCCTGATCAGGGAGTACTTTGCCGCCGGCGCCCGCTGGACGGCCGCCCCCAAGCCCGAGCTGGCCGACGCCTTCTACAACGCGCACATCCCCGACACGGAGTTCGACGTGACCCGGGGCCGCAGCGTCATCACCGAGGCCGAACCGGTATTCGACGCGGCGGACTTCTGCCGGATGGGCACCGACATCTTCGTCCAGCTTAGCCACGTGACCAACCGGTTCGGGGTCGACTGGCTGGCACGGCACCTGGGGCCCGACTACCGGGTCCACGTCCTGTCGCTCGATGACCCGCACGCGATGCACATCGACGCCAGCTTCATCCCGCTGGCGCCGGGAAGGCTGATGATCAACCCGGCGCGCGTCGATCCATCCATGCTCCCGACCATGTTCCGCGGCTGGGAGATCCTGCGGGCGCCCGAGCCGACGGTCCCCGACGACCATCCCTTCTACTTCACCAGCAAGTGGCTGTCGGTCAACGTCCTCAGCCTGGACGAGTCGCGCGTGGTGGTGGAGGCGGCGGAAAAGCCGATGATCGCCTGGCTCAAGCGTCACGGCTTCGAGCCCATCCCGGTGCCGTTCCGCAACTTCGGCAGCCTGGGCGGGGGCTTTCACTGTGCCACGTGCGACATCCGCCGCCGTGGCCGCCGGCAGTGCTACTTCGACACGTGATCGAGCGCTCGGCAGAGTCGAGCCGGGGCGCCGCGGCGTGTTGCCCGTTTCCCCGGCCCGCTCATCGAACCGGACGAAGCGAACCAGGGAAAACGTTATCATACAGAGGAACGGAGTAAGACAGAGTGAGTGGGGAACGACAATCCCACCCGCTCCTCTGTTTACCTCTGTTCCTCTGTATGGGGTGTTCGTTTCCGGTTCATCGCGAATCTGGTCGCAAACCGTGGTCGCGCTCTCCAGGGGCGAGGTGACCCGCGATGCAGTGGAAGGGTGGGGGGGGGCACGGCGGCGGGCGGGGGTTGCCCCACGCGTGTGTGGACGCGTCGGGAACGGAAGAGGGAGTGAAGCGTGGCAGGGGGCCATCCGCATTTTTCGGGAGATACCTATCCCGCCATCCTCGTCCCCAGCCCGGTGCCGACCTCCTGCCGCAAGCGCACCGGAGCCGGCCTCCACGAACACCCGATGCGCGATCCGGCGAAGCCTGGGCCCCCGAGAAAGCCGGGGGCGCTCCCGCGGAGGTTCGCGCGAGGGGACGGTTCGCGGGATCGCGCATCGGGTGAAGCCGGAATGGGGGGCCGCGGGGTGCTGCGGCGGGAAAGCTGTTCCAGAAAAAAACGCGGATGGCCCCCTGCCGGACTCCATCCGTCTGCCGTTCCCGACGTCCTCACTGGGTGTTGCCAAACCGTCCACAAGCGTTGGCTTCCTGAGGGAGGCGTCGCTCCGCAAACTACTTTCAGGCAAAGGGTTGGCGCCGACTGAAGGACCTTGTCTGCCTGACTGACGAACGGATCCCGAGGGCTGGGCTTCGCGCGACCCGACAAAGATCCTTCGGTCGCGCGCAAGCTTCTGTGGTTATGAAAGTTACGGGCGTGCGCTCCCTCAGGATGACAGTGTGCCTCCGGTGGGAGCCCGTACAGTGTGCGTTCGGTGGGAGCCCATACAGTGTGCGTCCGGTGGGAACCCGTAAGGTTTAGCAACACCCTCTCAGGGAAGCCCGGGGCGCCCCGCTCCTGGCGACGTGCAGGACACGGTGTCGCGCATGGTGAGCCGCCCCCGCTTCCCGCCGGGCGTGGCGTGCAACGAAATCCGCGATGAACCGATTTTCCCGGATTCGGCATCACCCCTCACACGCGCGGCGATCCTCGGCGCGTGGCCCCGGCGGTCCCGCCCTGAAGCGTCACCACGGGCGAACCGCCCTCGGCTGAGCGCGGCGCCGCCTCCTCCCGCGCCCGGCCGACCGCGCGCGACAGCGCCGCGCCGAGGGTCGCCCGGTTCGGCGCCCGCATCATGGAGAGGTGCGTCCCCGGCACGGGCGTCACACGGAGCCAGCCCCGGGGGTGGAAGGCGCCCCAGCCGCGCGTGGGGTCGGTATGGCGGCTGTCTCCGGCGGGGAACTGGTGCAGGAGGACCGGGATGGGCCGCGGGACGTACTCGCCCAGGGCCACTTCGTAGCCGCGCACCCGGTCGCGCACCGCCCGGGCCTGCGCCACGGTCACGTGGCGCGCGAGGAGCCCCTCCTCGCGGCACTTGCGGACGAACGTCTCCAGATCCGCGTCGCCGGCCCCGGCGATCTCCTCCTCGTCCCCTTCGTCCTCCGCGTCCCCGCCGTCCGCCGTGGTTCCGGTCCTGCGGAGCACGTGGAGGATGAGGGCGTGCTCGAGCCTCGCGTCCCGCGGTTCGGCGGGAGGGCTGCCGGCCGCGGAAAAGGCGGGGCAGCGGGTGTCGAACATCCCCACGAACTCCACCACCTCGCCGTGGCCGATCAGCTGCGCGGCGGCCTCGTACGCAAGGATGCCCCCGAACGACCACCCCGCCAGCCGGTACGGCCCCGAGGGCTGCACCTCGCGGATCATCCGCACCAGGCGCTCCGCCATCGCCTCGACGGTACGGAGGGGCGGCTCCGGCGGCGACGGCGCGGGGAGCGCGTACACCGGGATCTCGGGGTCGATGCAGGGGTGCAGCACGTGCGCGTAGAGCGTCGCCCCCGTTCCGTCGTGCGCCAGGAAGAGGGGAGTCCGGGAGCCGGCGGGGCGGATGGCGATCGCCCGGTCGCTCCGGGACCCGTCGCCCCTCCCGGCCAGGCGCGCGGCGAGCGACGCCACCGTGGGGTGCGAAAAGACGTGCGCCAGCGCCACCTCGGCCCGCAGCACCTCCCGCACCCGCGAGACCACCCGCACCGCCAAGAGCGAGTGGCCGCCCAGCTCGAAGAAGTCGTCCCAGCGCCCCACCCGCTCCACGCCCAGCAATTCCGCCCAGATCGCCGCCAGCGCCTCCTCGGCCTCGCCGGCGGGCGCCTCGTACCGCCGCGTGGAGAAAGCGTCACCCTCCGGCGCGGGGAGCGCCTTGCGATCCACCTTGCCGCCGGGCGTCAGCGGCAGCGACTGCAGATGGACGTACGCCGCCGGCACCATGTACTCCGGCAGGCGCCCGGAGAGATGCGCCCGCAACGCGCCGATCCCGGCCGCCTCGCCCACGTAGTACGCCACCAGCCACCGGTCGCCCGCCTCGTTCTCGCGCGCGACGACCACCGCCTCGCGGACGTCCTCGTGCTCGGCCAGCCGCGCCTCGATCTCGCCGGGCTCGATGCGGAAGCCGCGGATCTTGACCTGCTGGTCCACCCGTCCCAGGAACTCGATCTCGCCCCCGGCAAGGCGGCGCACGCGGTCGCCGGTGCGGTACATCCGTTCGCTCCCCAGCTCCGGGAAGGGGTTGTCCACAAAGGCGGCGCGCGTCTTTTCCGCGTCGTTCAGGTACCCCAGCCCCAGGCACGCGCCGGCGAGGTACAGCTCCCCCGCCACGCCCGCCGGAACCAGCCCGCGGCAGCCGTCCAGCACCAGCGCGTGCGTGTTGGCGATGGGCCGCCCGATGGGGATGCGGCCGCCCTCGCGGCCCGTCACCTCGTGGCAGATGCAGCCGATGCTGGCCTCGGTGGGCCCGTAGAGGTTGACCACGCGTACGCCGGGAAAGCGGTCCATGAACGCGTACGTCGTCGCCGCCGTGATCTGCTCCCCGCCGACGACCACCGCCCGCAGCGACGCCAGCGCGCCCCGCGCCTCCGCGTCATCCACCAGGCGGGGGACCAGCTCGTTGAACACGGAGGGGACGAAGTCGGTCATGGTCACGCCGTGCCGCCGGACCAGCGCGGCGACCGGCCCGGCGGCGAGCTCCTCGTCGCCCGCCAGCATCACGCTCCGCCCGCCCAGCGTCAGCGGCCAGAAGAGCTGCCACACCGCGCTGTCGTAGACGTGGCGCGTGGTCTGTAGCACCACCTCCGCGGCCTCCGCCCCGAAGTACCCGCTCATCCACCGCAAGCGGTTCGTGATCCCGCGGTGGGGCACCAGCACGCCCCTGGGCGTTCCGGTGGAGCCGGAGGTGTAGATGACGTAGATCGGATCGTCCAGCGACCGCGGCGCGCGGGATCGCTCCGGCGGAAGGCGCGCGCGATCGTCCTCCCCGTTCCCCGGTACCGGAGCGTCCGCGCCCGCCACGGCGAGGAAGGTCCGGCCCAGCTCCGCCTCGCCGATCGGGGGGGCGCCGTCGACCAGCACCACCTCGCATTCCAGGTCGTCCAGGACCTGCCGGAGCCGGGCGGCGGGCCATCGCGGGTCCAGGGGCGCGAACGCCGCGCCCGACTTCATCACCCCCAGCATGGCCACGGGCACCCCAAGGCCGCGCTCCATCAGGATGGGCACGCGACAGCCCCTCCCGATCCCGCGCGCCGCGAGCGCGGCGGCGACGGCCTCCGCGCGGCGGTCGAGCTGGGCGTACGTCAGCGCCGCGGCGCCGAGCACGACGGCGGGCGCGTCCGGGGTGCGCTGCGCCCGCGCCTCGAACATCTCGTGGATGCACGCCTCCGCACCCCACGCCACCGAGGGCCCCCTCGACGCGTCCAGGAGGCGCGCGCGCTCCGCGTCGGAGAGCAGCGGCAGCGAGCCCACGGGGCGCCGGTCGTCCGCCACCATCCCCTCCAGCACCCGCCGCAGGCATTCCATCCAGCGCTCCACCGTGGCGCCGTCGAAGAGCGCCGCCGCGTACTCCACCCCGCCCGCGATCTTCCCGTCCCACTCGAAGAGAGTGAGCGAGAGGTCGAACTGCGTGGCCACGTGCCCGGGGCCCGCCAGCGGCGCCGGCGCCAGCCCCGGCAGCTCCACCCCGCCCCGGGGGGCGTTCTGCCAGGCGAACATCACCTGGAAGAGCGGGGTGTGCGCCAGCGACCGCGCGGGCCGCACCCGCTCCACCACCTTCTCGAAGGGAATGTCCTGGTTCGCCTGCGCCTCCAGCGCCCGCGCCTTCACCCGCCCCAGCAGCTCCGCCACCGTGGGGGCGCCGGTCAGGTCCACGCGCAGCGCCAGGGTGTTGACGAAGAATCCGATCAGCCCCTCGATCTCCGCACGCCCGCGGTTGGCCGTGGGCGTGCCGACCACCACGTCGTCCTGCCCGGAAAGCCGGCTGAGCACCGCGGCCCACCCGGCCAGCAGCGTCATGAAGAGCGTTGCGCCGTGCCGGCGCGAGAGCGCCTTCAGCCCCGCCGTCAGCTCTTCCCCGAGCGCCATCCCCAGGGCACCCCCGGCGGGGTCCCGCACCGCCGGGCGCGGCCGGTCCAGGGGAAGCTCCAGCAGCTCCGGCGCGCCGGCGAGCGCCGCTCCCCAGTACTCCGCCTGCCGCCCCAGCACCTCGCCCTCCACCCAGCGGCGCTGCGAGGCCGCGTGGTCGGCGTACTGCACCGGGAGCGGGGGGAGGGGATCGGGCTCGCCGCGCGAGAAGGCGGCGTAGAGCGTGCTCAGCTCGCGCGTGAGGACGCCCATGCTCCACGCGTCGGAGACGATGTGGTGCAGGGTGACCAGGAGCACGTGGTCGTCCGCGGCGATGCGGATCAGCCGGCCGCGGATCAGCGGGCCGCGCTCCAGGTCGAAGCGCGCGCCCGCCTCCTCCGCCATCAGCCGCCCGAGCTGGTCCGGACCGCCGGGATCGCCGGCGAGATCGTGCTCCACCAGGTGGAACGGGGCGGCATCCGCCGGGGCGATCCGCTGCTCCGGGACGCCGCCGCGCTCGCGGAAGGTGGTGCGCAGCGCCTCGTGGCGCGCCACGATCCGCTCCAGCGCCCGCCGCAGCGCCGCGCGGTCGAGCGCGCCCAGCAGCCGCGGGCGGACGGAGAGGTGGTAGGCCGCGCCCCCGCCCCGCATCCGCTCGTGGAACCAGAGCCGCTGCTGCGAGAACGACAGCGGGAGCGGCCCGTCGCGGTCCACCGGCTCGATGGGCGGCAGGCTGGCGCGCGCCGCCGCTTCCACGGCGCGCGCCAGGTCCGCCAGCGCGGGGTGCTGGAAGATCTCCCCCAGCGCCACCTCCACCCCCAGCACCCGCCGCACCCGCGAGATCACCTGCACGGCCAGCAGCGAGTGGCCGCCCAGCTCGAAGAAGTGGTCGTGGCGGCCCACCCGCTCCACCCCCAGCAGCTCGGCCCAGATCGCCGCCAGCGCGACCTCCGAGTGGCCGGCCGGCGCCGCATGTCCGCGCCGGACGTACCCGTCCGCCGTGGGCGCGGGGAGCGCCGCGCGGTCCAGCTTTCCGCTGGAGGTGAGCGGGAGCGCCGTGAGCGGGACGTACGCCGCGGGGACCATCGGCTCCGGGAGGAGCGCCGCCAGGTGCGCGCGCAACGCCGCGGGCGCGAGGGGTTCCTCCGCCACGAAGTAGGCCACCAGGACGTCTGCGCCCCCCGCGCTGGAGGGGCGCGGGACCACCGCCGCCTCGCGCACGCCCGGGTAGCGCCCCAGCGCCGCCGCCACCTCGCCCGGCTCCACGCGGTAGCCGCGGATCTTCACCTGGTGGTCCCTGCGCCCCAGGAACTCCACGGCCCCGTCCGGCAGCCTGCGGCCCAGGTCCCCCGTGCGGTACATCCGGGCGCCGCGCCCGCCCGCGTCGGGGACGAACGCCGCGGCGGTGAGCCCGGGGCGGCCCCAGTAGCCCAGCGCCACGTGCGGGCCGCGGACCACGATCTCGCCCCGGGCGTACAGCTCCGCTGGCTCCCCCCAGTCGTCCAGGAGGAGCACCTCCACCCCCTCCACCGCGTGGCCGGCCGGCACGGCGTCGCCCCGCGGCTCGGTGGAGTGGTCCATGAAGCACTGCAGGGCCAGCGTCGACTCGGTGGGGCCCAGGCCGTTGACGAAGACGCACCCCGGCGCGAAGTGCTCCCGGAACCGCTCCCAGTCGGAGCGGAGGACGGCCTCGCCCCCCAGCACCACCAGCCGCACGGCGGGAAAGCGGTCCCCCGGCGGCCCGCCGCCCGGCAGGAGGGCCCGGAAGAGCGTGGGGGTGGAGTGGTAGAGGGTGATCCGGCGCGCGCGCAGCCACTCCGCGAGCGGCTGCACCCCGTGCCGGCGGACGTCGAAGAGGTGAAGGGCGGCGCCGTTCAGCAGCGCGCCGAAGAGATCCATGACGGCGGCGTCCGTGGCGTACGAGGCCAGCAGCGTAAGCCGGTCCTCCGGGCCGATGCGCAGCGCGGCGGTGTAGGCACGGATGTGCGCCAGGACGTTGCGGTGGGACTGGGCCACCCCCTTGGGCTCTCCCGTGGAGCCCGAGGTATAGAGGAGGTAGGCGAGCTGCTCCGCTGGGACGTGGGGGAGGACGGCCGGCTCCGCGCCGGCGGCGGGCTGCAGGCCCTCCACCTGGAGCACGGCGGCCGGCCCGGCACGAAGGCTCCCGGCCAGGCGGAGCGCCGCGGCGTGGCCGGCGCGGTCGGCCAGGACCAGGGTGGCCGCGGCATCGTCCAGCACCTGGCGCATCCGTGTCTCGGGCCAGGCGGGGTCCAGCGGCACGTACGTCTTTCCCGCCGCCAGCGCCCCCAGCACGCCCGCCACCATCGGGGCGTCGGGCTGAAAGAGGAGCCCCACGCGCCCCGGTCCGCACCCGGCCAGGGCCGCCACCGCCCCCGCGATCCGCGTCGCGAGATCGTCCAGTTCCCGGTAGCTCCACTCGCCCGAGGGGGCGTGGACGGCGGTCCGCTCCGGGTGCGCCGCCGCCCGCGCCCGGAAGCACGCGGCGATGGACCGGTCGGTCTCCACCGGGGCGAAAGGGGCGTGGGCGACGGAGGCCCGCATCCGCCGCGCGGCGGCGTGGGAGGCGCTCTCCTCCGCCAGCCGGCGGCGCTCCGCCCCGGACATCAGCGGGAGCCGGTCCACCCTCCGGCCGTCGTCCGCCGCCATCTCCTCCAGCACCGTCCGCAGGTACGCGAGCCAGCGCTCCACCGTGGCGGCGTGAAAGAGCGCGGTGGCGTACTCCACGCCCCCGCCGACCCGGCCGTCCGCCTCCTGCAGGGTGAGCGACAGGTCGTAGCGCACGGCCGCGCGGGTCGCCACGCCGGTTCCGGCGGCCGGGGCCGTCTTCAGCCCCGCCAGGTCCAGCTCGCCGCGGGGGGCGCTCCGCCAGGTGAAGCTCACCTGAAAGAGGGGCGCGTAGGCCAGGGAGCGGACGGGGCGCACCAGCTCCACCACCTGCTCGAAGGGGATGTCCTGGTTTCCCTGCGCCTCCACCACCCGCTCCTTCACGCGCGCCAGCAGCTCCGCCACCGTCGGCGAGCCCGCCAGCTCTACCCGCAGCGGGAGCGTGTTCACGAAGAAGCCGATCAGCCCCTCGATCTCCCGCCGTCCGCGATTGGCGGTCGGCATCCCCACCATCACCTCTTCCTGCCCGGCAAGGCGGCCGAGCACGACCGCCCACCCCGCCAGCAGCGTCATGAACAGGGTGGTGCCGTGCCGCTGGCCCAGGCGCTTCAGGGCGCGGGTCAGCTCCCCGTCCAGCGCCCACGGCTGGAAGGCTCCCCGCGGATCCTGCCGCGCCGGGCGCGGGTGGTCGGCCGGGAGCTCCAGCAACTCCGGGGCGCCCGCGAGCGTCCGCCGCCAGTACTCCGCCTGCCGCCGCAGCACCTCGCCGTTTACCCACTTCCGCTGCCACGCCGCGTAGTCGGCGTACTGGACTTCCAGCGGCGGCAGCGGGTCGGGCTCGCCGCGGCGGTACGCCCCGTAGAGCGCGCTCAGCTCCGCGGTCCACACCCCCATCGACCAGCCGTCGGAAACGATGTGGTGCATGGTCACCAGGAGCACGTGCTCGTCCGGACCCATGCGCACCAGGCGCCCGCGCACCAGCGGCCCCCGCTCCAGGCTGAACGGCGCCCCCGTCTCCTCGGCCGCGATGCGCCCCAGCGCCTCCCCCGCCTCCTCGCCGTCGCCCAGGTCGTGGTCCACGAGATGGAAGCGGCTGGCCTCGGCGGGGGCAATGCGCTGCACCGGCTCGCCGTCCAGCTCGGCGAAGGTGGTGCGGAGCGCCTCGTGCCGCCGGACCATCCCGTCCAGCGCCCTCGCCAGCGCCGCGCGGTCCAGCGCGCCCGACAGGCGCAGGCGCGTGGAGATGTGGTACGCGGCGCCCGCGCTCCCCATCCGGTCCACGAACCAGAGCCGCGCCTGCGCGAACGAGAGCGGCAGCGGTCCGCTCCGGTCCACCGGCTCGATCGGTGAGAGCGTCGCCGCGGCCCGCGCGGGGGCGGCGGCCTCGGCCAGCTCGAGGAGCGCCAGGCGCTCAGCGGTCGAAAGGTTCAGCATGTTCGAGCAGACCGCGCGGGAACGGGGGTGTGCGGGCGAGGTGGCGCTGCGCCACG
>DASTVC010000175.1:0-2152 GCA_035759295.1 Longimicrobium sp.
ACCGGCTCCCACCGGAGGCACACTGTCATCCTGAGGGAGCGCACGCCCGTAACTTTCATAACCACAGAAGCTTGCGCGCGACCGAAGGATCTTTGTCGGGTCGCGCGAAGCCCAGCCCTCGGGATCCGTTCAAGTCCGTCAGTCAGGCAGAAAAGGTTCTTCAGTCGGCGCCAACCCCTTGCCTGAAAGTAGTTTGCGGACCGGCGCCTCCCTACGGAAGTCAACGCTTGTGGACGGTTTGGTAACACCCTCTGAGGAAGGCGCCGCGCTGGAGCGTACCGAACCACAGACCCCAGGCGCCGACCGAAGGATCTCGCCTGCATCACCGCGGGGCTGGATTGTCGCCGTGGATCCGGCCCCGAAGCGGCCGAGAGGAGATCCTTCGGTCGCGCACAAGCGGTTGTCGAGGTTCAGGTACCGCGGAGGCGCTCCCTCAGGAAATCAACACCTGGGGTTTGGGGGTTAGCAATACATCTCAGGCGGCACCGGCCTTGCGCCTCGCTCGGCGTCGGGAAGTGACGACCGCGGATGAGGAGGATGCGATGGCGTGCCCCACGTTCACGCTCACGGGGGTGACGGCGGAGGTGTGGGAGTGCGTGCGGCGGCGGGCGGCCAGCGTGGGCCTCTCGGTGCCGCACGGCGAGCGGGGCTCCGTGCATCACAAGATCGCCGATGCGGACTATGTGTGGGACGCCAACGCCGCCACGCTGGCCGTCACCATCACCCGCAGCCCGTCGTGGATCGGCTGCGGCGCCATGGCGGCGCGGGTGCGCAAGGCGGCGGCGGGATGCGGCGCCGGCTGAGCACGCGCGGGGTCCGCGACTTGCGACGTTGATCGGCCTCGAAAGCGCCCCGGGGACAGGATCCGGGGCCGGGGGCACGACGCGAGGGAGGGATGACGATGGCACGCTACGAGCGCGACTTCATGGGCCGGGTGCGGGGGATGTTCGAGCGCATCGCGGGCGGGGATGACAGCCGTCCGCATCATCGCCGCCCCATGGACGCGTCCGGTCCCGGCGCCGAGGGCTACTACCTTTCGCCCGAGATGGCGTACGACGCCGAGTACGGCCTGCGGCGCCTGGAGCGCTCGGGATACGACCGGGGCTACGGCATGGCGCAGTTCGGGCGCGCGGGGGCGGGGCGCGGCTACGGCGGCGACTACCAGACCGGCCGCGGGGGATACGACCGCGACCAGTTCTTCGTCAACCGGCGCCCGGGCACCAGCGGCTATCGCACCGGCGGCTACGAGCGCGACCTGGGGATGCGCGGCGGAATGGGCTACGCCGCCGGGCCGCGCCCCCGCGGCTACGAGGCGGACTACCGCGGCTTTCCCATGGGCTACGACCGCGGCTTCCGCCCGCGCGGCAGCCGCTACGACGGCGGATACGGCCGCTGATCCACACCCGGCCGCAAGACGAACGGGCGCTCCACGCGGGGCGCCCGTTCGGTGTTTCGGCTCCGTCACGTGACCGGGTGGACGGCTGTGGCGTCTGGTGACAGATTGTCCCAGCGGGTCACCGTCCCCTCCAGCCCCACCTCCCCATGCTCCGCATTACCCACGGGCACAGCGTGCAGCACATCCCTTTCCCGTTCCCCGTCCTCCGCGACCTCGACGCCCTGGACGAGGAGCCGGCGCCCGCCGATGCCGCCTCCGCCGAAGCCCCGGCGCCTGTCGCGGAGCGGCAAGAAGCGCCCGAAGCCGACGCCTCGGCCGACGCACCGCAGTAGCACCATCAACCGGACCCGATTGTCGACGGAGGATGAAGATGCAGCCGCAGACCGTTCACCTCTTCGTGTACGACACGATGGCGGACTGGGAGCCGGGCTACGCCGTCGCCGGCATCAACAATCCCGAGTACCAGTCGCAGCCTGGCCGCTACCGCGTGCAGACCGTCGGCACCGCTGACAAGGCGACGACGATCGGCGGGATCACCATCATCCCCGACCTCTCGCTGGAGGAGGTGGACCCGGCGGGGAGCGCGATGCTCATCATTCCTGGAGGCGCGGTGTGGGATGGAGACGGCATCCCCGAGGTGATGGAGAAGGCGCGCGAGCTCCTGGCCGCCGGCGTGCCCGTCGCGGGCATCTGCGGCGCCACGGTGGGGCTGGCGCGTGCCGGGCTGCTGGATGACGTGGACCACACCGGCAACGC
>DASTVC010000176.1:0-2996 GCA_035759295.1 Longimicrobium sp.
CTGCGCGCGGCGGCGGACGGGCTCGTGGTGCCGCGCGCGCTGGCGTGGGCGGAGGCGGAGGGCGGCGCGCCGGCGTGGCTGGCGCTGGAGTGGCTGGAGCCGTCCCGCCGCGCGCCGGACTTCGCGGAGCGGCTGGGGCGCGGGCTGGCGGCGCTGCACCGCGCGGGGCGGGGCGAGGGATGGGGGTGGATGGAGGACAACTTCATCGGCCCGCTGCCACAGGGGAACGCGCCGGCCGCGTCGTGGGCGGAGTTCTGGCGGACGCGGCGCCTGGAGCCGCAGCTGGAGCTCGCGCGGCGTGCCGGACGGATGCCGGGGAAGGCGGCGGACTGGGACCGGCTGATGGATCGCCTGCCGGAGCTGCTGGCGCCGGCGGAGGTGGACGGGCCCTCGCTGCTGCACGGCGACCTGTGGGGTGGCAACGTGCTTGCGGCGCCGGGCGGGCCCGCCCTCATCGACCCCGCCGTGTACCGCGGCCACCGCGAGGCCGACCTGGCGATGACGGAGCTGTTCGGCGGCTTTGGTGACGGCTTTCACTCGGCGTACCGCGAGGCGTGGCCGCTGCAGCCGGGTTATCCGACACGCCGCGCCGTCTACCAGCTCTGGTACCTGCTGATCCACGTAAACCTCTTTGGCGGTGGATACGGCGCGCAGACCGCCGCCGTCCTGCGCCAGGCGCTCGGCTGACGCGCGGACCCCTCCCACTCGCAACGGACCGTTTGTCATTCTGAGGCCCGGCCGCGCAGGCGTCTGCTTCTCGCCCGAACGGTCGCAGGGCCGAGGAATCTAGTGTCGGATCGCGCGAGGACAGACGCGGCAGCCGCTCCGCACATGCGGCCGCGCGGCGGCTGGACAGGGTCAGGTGCGGGGCATGGGATCAGGCCACCAGCATGCGGAGCGTAGATTTCTCAGTCGGCGCCAAAGTGTGGAGCGGTGGACGGCTCTGTGCGGCGCCTCCTTCGAAATGACAATCCGGGGTGTGCGTCGAAGCCCGAGCATCGGGCTTCGCTGTTGACACATTATCCATTTCGGTTATGATAGTTTAGATGAATCTAAATCTCTCCTGCACATCATAAAAATGAAAGCTCACGACGTTCGTATCGTCCTTCTCCTCGCCTTGCTGGCCCTCCCGGCGCAGGCTCAGGAGGCGCCCGCGCCAATCCAGGACAACAGCTTTCTGCTGGAAGAGGCGTACAACCAGGAATCCGGCGTGGTGCAGCACATCAGCACCGTGGAGCGGGCGGACGCCGGCGGCGGGTGGGGATACGCGTTCACGCAGGAGTGGCCGCTGTGGGGGCTGCGGCACCAGATCAGCTACACCCTGCCGCTGGTGCACCCCGGCGACGGCTTTTCCGCGGGGCTGGGCGACGTGTCGGTGGACTACCGCTACCAGCTGGTCGGCGACGCGTCGTCCGCGCTGGCGGTGGCGCCGCGGGTGAGCCTGTTGCTGCCCACCGGCGACAAGGCCGCGGGGCGCGGCAGCGGACGCACCGGGGTGGAGGGTGCGCTGCCGGTGAGCGCCGTGCTGGCGCCCAGGCTGGTGGCGCACAGCAACGTGTCGCTGGCTTATTTTCCCGAGGACGTCTCCACGCTGGGCCTAGGGCAGAGCGTGGTGTGGCTGGCCCACCCGCGCGTGAACGTGCTGGTGGAGACGGCGTGGGAGCGCGAAGACGTCCTGGGCGAGGTCACCGAAAGCCTGTTCGTCTCCCCCGGCGTGCGGGCGGCGTTCGACGTGGGCCGCGTGCAGGTGGTCCCGGGCGTCGCGGTGCCCATCGGCGTGGGCGCGAGCAACGGGGAGCGGATGCTGTTCCTCTACCTCAGCCTGGAGCACGCCTTCCGCCGCTGATGGTGTGATGGTGTGATGGTGTGATGGTGTGATGGTGTGATGGTGTGATGGTGTGATGGTGTGATGGTGTGATGCGCGGTCCTCGCGGGGCGGCGACGCATCCTCCCCTTGCCGCGCCCGCCGCGCGAACACATCCTGCCCCACCGGCGCGTGCTCTCCGCGCGCGCCATCCGCCGCACCGCGTCTCCATCCCCATGAACACGGCCGAGTACCTGTCCGTCCTGGTCTCCATCATCGTGGGGCTGGGGCTTTCGCACCTGCTGGGCAGCGTGGGCAAGCTGCTCAGCCGGCGCAGGCGCGTGCGCGTCTACATGCCGTCGGTGGTGTCGACGATCATCGTCTTTCTGGCGCACGTGCAGTTCTGGTGGGGAAGCTTCGAGTTCGGCCGGCGGATCGAGAGCAACTTCTTTGCGTTCCTGGTCTTTCTGCTCACGCCCATCCTGCTGTACCTGATCGCCGTGCTGGTGCTGCCGGAGCTGGACCAGGACGACAGCGGCGTGGTGTCGCTGCGGGAGCACTACTTCGAGGCGCGGCCCTGGTTCTTCGGCCTCACGGTGCTGATCCCCGTCGCGACCGCGGTGCGCAACGCCGGTTTTCAGGGCGATGCCCTGTGGAACCAGGACCGCCCGTTCGAGCTCGCCTTCTTTCTGCTCGCCCTCATCGGCCTGCTGACCGCCCGCGAGCGCGTGCACCGCATTCTGCCGTTCGTCATGCTCGCGCTGTTCGTCACCATGGTCGTGCTCACCAGCCTTCGGCCCGGCTGATCGCGGACCGCGGAGTGGGCGGATGAGTCTCCAGATCGCGCATCAGGTGATGTGATCGACCGGATCCGGTGCGCTGCCGGGATCATCAACCGATCCGCATCCTCCTCAAAAATCAGGAGAGCAAAGTAGCCGGTTTGGGGTTGCCGCAGGTCTGTAACGTTTCGAAATACATCGAACTGGCGCCCGACGGGGCCCCCTCTCCCCCGGCCCCTCTCCCCCGCTGCGCGGGAGAAAGGGGAGAATTCGATCCCGCTTCGACATCACCCGAAGCGGTTGGCACGTTCGGCCTCCACCACCCCTCCCCCGCAGTTTGGGGGAGGGGTCGCCGCGAGCCGCGAGGAACGCGCGGCGAAGACGGCGGGGGTGAGGGCCTCCCCGTCGCAGAC
>DASTVC010000177.1:0-4204 GCA_035759295.1 Longimicrobium sp.
GTGAACTGCAGGCTTCCCACCGTGGGCGCCACCTCGAAGCGGTACCGCATCCCCGCGAACGGCGACGTGTACCCCATCAGCGAGGCGTCGTACACCAGCGCCGCCGAGCCCTCGGCCATGTTGTACGAAGCGCCCTCGATCTCGCGCCGGCGCTGCCCCACCGGGCCCGTGATCCCCACCACCTGCCCGCCCGCCATCATGGTATCGTACACCAGCTCCGTGATCTGCTGGTCGTTGCTGATGCGCCGCACCCCGCCCGAGAACTCTACCCGCTGCACCTGCGAGAACGGGTACTGGGTAATGCCGCTCAGGCTGGTGTCGAAGTAGCGCAGCAGCACCTGCTGCACCACGTACTCGCCGTCGGAGTTCAGCCCCTCGCCGTAGCCGCCGTAGATGTAGGGAATGCGCTGCGTGGCCACGCCCCAGTTCCAGCGGTGCTTCTGGTTCAGGTACAGCGCGCTGAACCCGATCTCGTCGATCTGCCCCTGCGCCTGGATGGTGCCGTAGATGTTGTGGTATCCCAGGATGTCGCTGAAGATGCCCGAGATGCCGCCGTACAGCCCGCCGCGGCTGAAGCCGCCCGTGCTGACCGTGGCGCCCACGCTGGGCTGCCCCAGGTAGTCCAGCGACACGCGCGGCCGGTACGGGATCACCGCCCAGGTGCTCCGCGTCTCCGCATCCGGCAGCCCCGTCTCGAACTCGTTCACCGACAGCAGCACGCGGTTGTACACCGGCTCCTCGGGGCGCGGCACCGGCGGGAGCAGCGCCGCCAGCGGCACGCCCTGCAGGCCGGCCGCCGCCGTCTGCACCGGCACCGGCTCCGTCCCCGCCAGCTCCACGGGATTGCTGATGGAGTAGATGTTGAAGCCGTTGCGCTCGTACGCCGTGAACACCAGCCGGTCGGCGTTGGCCGCCGCCGAGAGCGCCGGGCTCAGGTCGGTGTAGCCGCTCACGCCGGTGAACAGGTCGGTCACCTGGGTGAGCGCGCCCGTCGCCAGCTCCATCCGGTAGATGTTGGGAATCCCCGTGCGGTCGCTGATGAAGAACAGCGCCCGGCTGTCGCGGCTCCACTGCGGGTTGATGTGCTTGCCCACCAGTCTGCGCCCGGCACCGCCCGCCGGGTCAAGCGTGCGGATCTGCCCGCTGGCCACGTCCATCAGCGCCAGGCGGTACTCGCCGAAGGTGAGCGTGTTGAAGTCCGTCTCCCCCCGGTCCGTGGCGAACGCGATGGTGCGCCCGTCGGGCGAGTACATGGGCTGCAGGTCGGCAAAGCGGTCATCCGTAAGCTGCCGCGTGCGCCCCGTGTTCACGTCGATGGCGTACAGGTCGCTGATGCCGCCCTTGAGCCCCGACACCACGATGGTGTTGCCGTCCGGCGACCAGGTGGGGTTGGTGATCTCGCTCACGTCGGGGATCTCGAACTCGCGCAGGCGGCTGGCCCGCTGCACGTCCAGGATCACCACCACGTCGCGCTCCTTGCGCAGCGCGCTGAAGGCAAAGCGGCGCGAGTCGGGTGACCAGGTGCCCGCGGAGTTGATGTAGCGCAGGCTGCCGTAGTGCGGGTCGAACGCCGCGCCCCGCTGCAGCCGGCGGATGATCTCCCCCGTCTCGGCGTTGGCGACGTACATCTCCACGTCCAGAAACTCCAGCTCCGACAGGAACGCCACCAGCTTGCCGTCGGGCGAGACCACGGGCGCGATGTTCACCCGGCCGCCCTCGCCCCGGAAGGTGATGAGCGGCGAGGCCTCTTCGCGCGCCTCGCGCCGCTCGGCCAGCAGCGGCAGGTAGGTGC
The DNA here is from genome assembly GCA_035759295.1 of Longimicrobium sp. Classification (GTDB taxonomy): domain Bacteria; phylum Gemmatimonadota; class Gemmatimonadetes; order Longimicrobiales; family Longimicrobiaceae; genus Longimicrobium. Next base: position 1,793 of record DASTVC010000177.1, read on the forward strand.
GGCGGATGCTGGTACCCCAGTCTTCCACGATCTCTTCCAGCGACGAGTTCAGGATGCGCTGGAACGCGTCGGGATAGGGAACGCCCTGGCCCACCTGCTTGAGGATCTGCCCGATGGCGGCGTCGCCCCAGCGGCCGCCCACGTACGCCCAGAACGCCTGCCCCCAGCGGTAGGGAAAGAAGCTGGGGTCGTAGGTCAACTGCTCGATGGTGGGAATGCGGCCGGTGAGCGCCGCGTCGCGCAGCCACATGGCCGTGTGCGGGTCAACCGGCCCCACGCTCAGGTACTCGGCCATCCCCTCCACGAACCAGCCGGGCACCTGAAAGCGGCGCGCCGCCTCTTCGAGCCCGCCGCCCGCGCGGCCAAATCCGCTGATGTCGTACTGAAAAGCGTGCACCAGCTCGTGCCCCAATACGTGGTCCGTCTCCTCGTAGGAGTTGGCCATGGGGAGGATGATGCGCTGCTTGAACGCCTCGGTTACGCCGCCCGTGCCCTCGTTGATGTCGCCGCCCAGGGCGACGGTCTGCTGGAAGTGCGGGTGGCTGGCGTACAGGATGAGGGGCTGCCGCTCCTCGAACTCGTGCTCCAGCACGCGGGTAAGGCGGCTGTACCAGCGCTCCACCATCAGGGCGGCGTCGCGGGCGGCGGCCTCTTCCTCGGGATAGAAGTAGACGTCGAAGTGCGTGGTGCGAAGCACGCGGAAATCGAAGGTCTCGTACTGGACCTTGTTCCGCCCGAAGTACTGCGCCTGCGCGGGTGCGGCGTTCAGGGCGATCGCCCCGGCCGCCAGCGCCAGGGCGGCGGCCAGGCGGACCCTCGAGCGTGCGGGTGCGGACATGGTGGCTCCTCGTAACCTGCCGTGAAATGGCGACGGACCGCGTTGCACAGCGGTCCGCGGGCAGGCACTGGAGTGCGCCGGCGGCGAGGATCGCTGGGTACTTTCCGGGGGCAAAGGTTATGCACTTCCTGTACCTTCGTGCCCCCGGGCTCGGACGGCCGTGACAGCCCAACGCTTCGGGTGCCGTTCTTTATGACACGCCAGCCTGCCGCGCCCCTTATCCCGCCTCTGCCGAGACCCCCTCCAGGGTGCGGTCGTCGCCGCGTTCCTCCAGCAGCCACACGCCCAGCGCGGCCAGGAGCGCCAGCAGCAGAATGCCCAGAATCCAGGGCCGCAGCCCCGGGCCGCGGCGGGTCACGTCGATGTCTGCCATCGTACGGTCAGCTTTCTCCGGGTGGATCGCGTTCGGTGTCTCGTGCCCGGCAGACGGGCAGGGAGCGTGCCCCGTTCCGCATCATCCCGTCCCGCCGCGGTACACCGCGAAGAAAACCCGCGCCTCACGCGGAGATCGCGGAGGCGCGGGCGAGATCCTCTGGCCCCCCAGAGGGTGTTGCTGAATCGTCCACAAGCGTTGCCTTCCTGAGGGAGGCGCCGCGCCGTCGCCTGCATCTACGACGCAGCCTGGCGACGACCGAAGGACCTCGCCAGCACAACCGTGGGGCTGGCTTCCAGGGCCCGATCTCAGCCCTGCGTGAGGCAGACGAGATCCTTCGGTCGCGCCAGGCCGTTGTGTGTCTTGATGTTCTGTGTGGCGCTCCCTCAGGAAGTCAACGCCGCGTCGGAGGGTTTAGCACACCCTCTCAGGGATCAAGGCCCGGGCATCTGATTGATCGAATTCTCGAACACACCCTCACTTTTGGGTGACGAGCCACGCCAGCGCTTCGGACTCCTGGTCGAACACCTTGATGTTGCGCTTGGAAAAGAGGATCACGGCCTGGTAGGCGATGCGGTGCAGGCCCGACATCCCCACCACCGCGCTCGCCTTGACGTAGGGTGCGTTGTGCGCGGCCAGCTCCTTCATCCCCTGCAGCACGGCGGCGTTGTACCGCCCGTCGCGCACCACCGTCATCACCAGCAGCGACGACGGGGGCTGCCCGGCCACCACCTCCCGTGAATGCGCGATCTCCCGCAGCGCCTCGGCCGGGTCGCGGATGCCCGCGAAGTCCAGCAGCAGGATCTGCGTGCCCTGGTGCTCGATGAACCGGGTGCGCTCCATGAGTGTGTCTCCGACGTGGGGCGTGGCAGCGTGTAGCAGGCAGGCCGATTCCGGAAGATAATCGCCCCGCCGCTCCCGTCTACGGGCCGCCACGAAGCGGTCAGCACGGTGCTCCGCGCGCTTGCGGACGGGGGAGGAGGGATGCCATGATTTTCGCGGATTCCACTCTCCCCCGGCGAACGGAGTGCACGGATGGCCGACACGAATGCGCCACCCGCGGTACCGCGCCGCTGGGAGATGACCGTGGCCCAGGCGCGCGACGTCCAGCAGGCGCTGCGCGAGCGGCTCGTCCTGCAGCCGCCGCGGGACTTTGCGCCGCGCTACGTGGCGGGGGCGGACGTGTCGATGGAGCGCTTCA
>DASTVC010000178.1:0-3493 GCA_035759295.1 Longimicrobium sp.
ACTTCGCCTTCGCGGTGCACACCGAGGTGGGGGTGCACTGCGTGGGTGCGCGGGTGAACGGCCGCATCGCGCCGATCACGCGCGAGCTCGCCAACGGCGACACGGTGGAGATCCTCACCGACGCGCGGCAGCGCCCCTCGCGCGACTGGCTGGCGTTCGTGAAGACGGCGCGCGCGCGCAACAAGATCCGCCAGTGGATCAAGGACGAGGAGTTCGGCAGCTCGGTGCAGCTCGGGCGCGAGTTCATCGAGCGCGAGATCAAGAAGGCGCGGCGCGAGAAGGTCACCGACGAGCGCTTCGCCGAGGCGGCGCGCGCTGAACCTTCCCGACGAGGCGCACCTCTTCGCCGCCCTGGGGCGCGGCGACCTGGGGCCCAGCGCGGTGATGCGCGAGCTCTGGCCGGAGCTGAGCGAGGCGCAGAAGCCGCCCTCGGCCTTCGAGCGCCTGGTGTCGCGGGTGCGCGGCGAGCCGCCGGCGGTCAAGATCCAGGGGATGAGCAACCTGATGGTGCGCTACTCCCAGTGCTGCCAGCCGGTGCCGGGCGACAAGGTGATCGGGTACGTGACGCGCGGGCGCGGGGTGAGCGTGCACCGCATCGACTGCCCCAACATCCTGCAGCTCAAGGAGCACCCCGAGCGCCGGGTGGAGATCGACTGGGACGGCGACGGCGCCGACCGCTTCTTCGTGCGGCTGGGGATGGAGGGAAGCGACCGGCGCGGCCTGTTCGCCGACATCGCCAGCGCCATCTCGGCCACCAACACCAACATCAAGAGCGCCGACATAAACGCCGACCAGCACGGCATGACCGGCGAGTTCGTGGTGGAGGTGGAGAACCTGGCGCACCTGAACCGCGTGCTGACGGCGATCAAGAAGGTGAAGGGCGTGGTGCGGGTGGAGCGGCGCGAGCAGACGGACCTGAGCGAGGTGGCTGAGGAATAGGGGACAGGTTACAGGGGACAGGGGACAGGGTCCATCCGGCGGGCCTACGGGGTTTGTCCGCGGCTGATGGGCCGAGCGCGGTCGGAGCCTGGGCGGGGACTGCACCCGGTTTCGCGATGGTGCGCTTCTTCCCTGTAACCTGTCCCCCATCCCCTGTCCCCTCAAAGAAGTGAACGCCGGGTTTTCTTCGGGGTACAATCCGGGTTGATCCAGAGTACCCGGAATCCCGACCAGACGAGGGAAGTGATGCCGTTTGACTTGGTGTCCCCGTTCTCCCCCGCAGGCGACCAGCCGCGGGCCATCGCGGAGCTCACGGAGGGGCTCAAGCGCGGGGACAAGTACCAGACGCTGCTGGGCGCCACCGGCACGGGCAAGACGCTCACCATGGCGCACGTCATTGCCCAGCACGGCCGGCCCGCGCTGGTGATGAGCCACAACAAGACGCTGGCGGCGCAGCTCTACGGCGAGATCAAGAGCTTCTTTCCAAAGAACGCCGTCGAGTTCTTCATCAGCTACTACGACTACTACCAGCCCGAGGCGTACGTCCCCAGCACGGACACGTACATCGAGAAGGACTCGTCCATCAACGAGGACATCGAGCGGCTGCGCCTGCGCGCCACCAGCTCGCTGATGGAGCGAGACGACGTGATCATCGTCTCGTCGGTCAGCTGCATCTACGGCCTGGGCGATCCGCAGGAGTACCGGGCGCAGCTGCTGGTGCTGGACGTGGGGCAGGAGATCACGCGCAAGAAGATCCTGGAGGGGCTGGTCGCCATCCAGTACAAGCGCAACGACGCGGCGTTCGAGCGCGGCAACTTCCGCGTGCGCGGCGACACGGTGGAGATCTACCCGGCGTACGACGAGCAGGGGGTGCGCATCGAGCTGTGGGGCGACGAGATCGAGCGCATCTCCCGCTTCGACCCGCTGACGGGCGACACCATCCAGACCATGAAGAGCGCGGCGATCTTTCCCGCCACGCACTTCGTGACGGCGCGCCCCAAGCTGGAGCGCGCGGTGGACCGCATTCGCCGCGAGCTGGACGAGCGGCTGAAGGAGCTGCTGGGGCAGGGCAAGCTGCTGGAGGCGCAGCGGCTGGAGAGCCGCACCAACTTCGACATCGAGATGATGCTGGAGATCGGCACCTGCAGCGGCATCGAGAACTACTCGCGGCACATCGCGGGGCGGGCCGAGGGCGAGCGGCCGGCGTGCCTGTTCGACTACTTTCCGGAGGATTTCCTCGTCATCGTGGACGAGAGCCACGTCTCCGTCCCCCAGATCGGCGGCATGTTCAACGGCGACCGGGCGCGCAAGCTCACCCTTGTCGAGCACGGGTTCCGCCTGCCGAGCGCGCTGGACAACCGGCCGCTGAAGTTCGAGGAGTGGGAGCAGCTGGTGCCCAAGGCGGTGTTCGTTTCCGCCACGCCCAGCGGGTACGAGCTGGAGCAGAGCGGCGGCGTGGTGGTGGAGCAGATCATCCGCCCCACCGGCCTGCTGGACCCGGTGGTGGAGGTGCGGCCGGTGCGCGGGCAGGTGGACGACCTGCTGGCGGAGATCCGCGTCCGCGAGGCGCGCAACGAGCGGGTGCTGGTCACCACGCTCACCAAGCGGATGTCGGAGGACCTGACGGACTTCCTGCACCAGAACGGCGTGCGCGTGCGCTACCTGCACAGCGACATCCAGTCGCTGGAGCGGGTGGAGATCCTGCGCGACCTGCGCCTGGGCAAGTTCGACGTGCTGGTGGGCATCAACCTGCTGCGCGAGGGGCTGGACCTGCCGGAGGTGTCGCTGGTGGCCATCCTGGACGCGGACAAGGAAGGGTTCCTGCGCTCCAGCAGCTCGCTCATCCAGACGGTGGGCCGTGCGGCGCGCAACTCGGAGGGGACCGCCATCCTGTACGCCGACAAGGTGACCGGCTCCATGGCGCGGATGATCGACGAGACCAACCGCCGCCGGGTGCTGCAGCGCGAGTACAACGAAAAGCACGGCATCATCCCCATGACGGTCTTCAAGTCCGTCGAGGAGATCGAGCTCAGCACGCGGGTAGCGGACGCCCGGACCAAGGCCGAGCCCGCGGGGGCCACCAAGGCCGCGGAGCGGCCGGCGTTCGGCAAGAAGAGCGCGCCGGAACTGCTGAAGGAGATCGAGCAGGAGATGCGCGACGCGGCGGCGCAGCTCGACTTTGAGCGGGCGGCGATCCTGCGCGACCAGTACCTGGAGCTCAAGGCGGAGATGGACGGGGCCAAGCCGGGCCCGCAGCGCCGCTCGGTGTCGGCGCTGCGGGGGTGAGCGGATGGAGGCGGTGCTGACGGAGGAGGCGCTGGAGCGCTGGGGGCGCCGCATTGGCGCGGAGGCGCGCACGCCGCTGGAGATGGCGCTGCGCGGCGACCTGGGCGCGGGAAAGAGCACGCTGGCGCGCGCGGTGGCGCACGGCGCGGGGGTGGAGGGCGACGTGCCCTCACCCACGTTCAACCTGGTCTTTCGCTACGACACGCCGCGCGGGGTCCAGGTTCAGCACCTGGACCTGTACCGCCTGGAGCACCCGGACGAGGTGTGG
>DASTVC010000179.1:0-2885 GCA_035759295.1 Longimicrobium sp.
CGTAGCCGTCGCCACCGAGCGCTTGGCCGACGCCGCGCCGGGCCAGCCCGTGCCGGCGATGTAGTCTCGCTCGATTCGGTGGATGATGAGCGGGGGTGCGTCGCGGGATGCGCCCCCGCTTTCGTTCTGCCGATGCCATCCAAACCGAATGCGGGCAACGGGGTACGATGGATGCAGCCGCGCCGGGAACCAATCCGGCGCGCGCCGCATTTTCGTGGTGACTTTTCGAATGGGGAAGGGAGATGACGATGGGGACGTCCGTGGAGAGGGACTTCGATCGACTGGAAAAGCCCAAGAGCGAGTGGCGCCGGGAGCTGCCGCCCGAATCGTACGACGTGCTCTTTGAAGAAGGGACGGAGCGCGCGCGCACCAGCCCGCTGAACGAGGAAAAGCGCGCGGGGACGTTCCTCTGCGCCGCGTGCAACCTGCCGCTGTTCACCTCCGACACCAAGTTCGAGAGCGGCACCGGCTGGCCCAGCTTCTACGACTTCATTCCGGGCCACCTGGACACCAAGCGCGACTTTCTGCTCTTCTGGCCGCGCACGGAGTACCACTGCGCGCGCTGCGGCGGGCACCAGGGGCACGTGTTCAGCGACGGGCCGCGGCCCACGGGCAAGCGGTACTGCAACAACGGTGTGGCGCTGCGGTTCGTTCCGGAGGGGGAGCCGTTGCCGCCGCTGAAGGAGTGACGGCGGGGGACAAGGTGACGGGGTGACAAGGTGAACGGGTGATGGAGGGCGCGAGACAGGCAGTCTCGCGCCCTCCTCCTTTTCTCCCGGCCCCCAGGGCAGAAAATTCGGCGCGAGAGCCTGTCATTTCGAAGGAGGCGCCGCGATGGACTCTCTCCCCGGCAGATCGCCTGGCGCCGACTGAGAAATCTACTCGCCCTGGCTCGTGGCCGGCTCCAGCAACGCTAAGCCGCGGCATCTCGTTCCTGTCCGCTGCGAGCGCGCCTCCGGCCGCGCGTGACGGCGGTGTTACGCACGTCGGACTTGTCAATCAGGGGTCGCCGATAGAAATTGGAAGGGAAGCTTCCAATTGTTTCGGAAGGCTTCCAGAGGGCGCGCCCGGTGGGGATTTCCGGCCGGGCCGGCGCGGCCCTGGTGCGTGCCATTGGGAGGAAGAATGCGCAAGATCAACACGGGTCAGTTCCGGCGTGCGACGCGTTCTACCCCCCGGGAGATCAACCGCAAGATCGTGCTCAACCTGGTGCGGGAGCACGAACCGCTTTCCCGGGCGGACCTCGCGCGGCGCATGCACGTGGGGCGGGGGATGATCACCCAGCTGGTGGAAGGGCTGATCGAAGACGGCATTCTGCAGGAAGGCGCGGTGGCCAACGCCCCGCGCGGGCGCAAGCCCACGCTGCTGCACGTGCGCACCCGCGACCAGTACGCCATCGCGGTAGACGTGCGCTTCAGCCACACCTGCATTGCCCTCAGCGACCTGGACGGGCGGCAGGTGGCGATGGAATCGTTCCCCACGCAGCTGGCGCCCGACGCGCTGGTGGCTGAGCTGGTGGTGCGCGTAAAGCGGCTGCTGCGCGCGCACGCGGTGTCGGAATGCGAGGGGATCGGCATCGTGGTGCCTGGGATGATTCACCGGCGCACGGGGATGATCCTCAACTCGCCGCAGCTGGGGTGGCGCAACGTGGAGATCCGCGAGGCGCTGGCCGAGGGCACCGGGATGCGCGTCTTCATCGAGAACGCGCCCATCGCCTGCGCGCTGGCGCACATGTGGCTGCCGCCCTTTGGCGGCGGCGAGCCGGACAACTTTGCCTACGTCACCGTTTCCGACGGCGTGGGCGTAGGGGTGGTGGAAGACGGCGAGGTGTTCCGCGGCCACGGCGACACCGCCGGCGAGTTCGGCCACCTGCCGCTTTCGCTGGACGGGCCGCGCTGCATGTGCGGGCTGCAGGGGTGCCTGGAGGCGTACACCAGCAACGTGGCCACGCTGGCCCGCTACTTCGGCGTGGACCCGTACGAGCCGGAGAGCCGCGAGCGGCTGCGGCAGAGCGGGTTCACCATGGACGACCTGATCGCCCGCGTCCGCAGCGGCGACGACGCGGCGCGCAAGGCGCTTATGGAGACGGCGCACTACCTGGGGATCGGGCTGGCGGGAATCGTGACGGCGCTCAGCCCGGCGCGCATTCTGGTGGGCGGCGAGATCACCGGCGCGTGGGATTTGATGGAGGACGTGATCGCGGAGCGCATCCGCGAGCGCACCCTTACCGCCGCCGCCGCGGAGACGCCGGTGACGGCCGTCGCGCAGGGCGGCACCCCCCGCCTTCGCGGCGCCACCGCGCTGCTCGTCGCCCGCAAGTTCGCCGCGCCCAAGGTAGCGTGACGATACGATCTGCTCTCCTCAAGGCGTTGATTTCCTGAGGGAGCGCCGCGCGTAACCGTAAGCGGCACAATCGCCTGCGCGCGACGGAAAGATCTCGCAGGCAGAACCGTGGGGCTGGATTCCGAGCGAGGAAGCCAGCCCCACAATCCGGCACACGAGATCCTTCGGTCGGCGCTCGGACTGCATCGTGCGGTCGAGGCCTGCGCGGCGCCTCTCTCAGGAAATCAGCATGGGGGTGGCGGAGAAGAATTGTCATTAGTCTTAACAATTCGCGGGGAGACGGGAATGGCGAGGGAAGGGGAGATCCGGGTCGGGCTGATCGGGTACGGGCTGGCGGGATCGGCCTTCCACGCGCCGCTGGTGGCGGCAACGGACGGGATGCGGCTGGCGATGGTCGTCACCTCCAACGCGGAGCGCGCGGAGCAGGCGCGGCGCGAGCACCCGGGCGCCGAGATCGTCGACCGCGCGGAGCGGCTGTGGGAGCGCGCGGGCGAGCTGGACCTGGTGGTGGTCGCATCGCCCAACGTGACCCACGTGCCGTT
>DASTVC010000180.1:0-2900 GCA_035759295.1 Longimicrobium sp.
CTACGAGCCAGCCCGCCAGACTACCGGAGCCACGCGCACCCGCAGGGCATCGGACAGCGGCCGGTCCGCGGCGATGGGGACGAGCTCCAGCACCAGCAAGCCGGTTTCGGCGGAGGACGCGCGGACGGCGGCGCGGGCCCGGCGCACCTCGTCGGCCACGTCGAGAACAAAGCGCCCGCCCGCCTGGACGGGGTAGGTGCCCACCGTGCCCAGCACCACGCCCTCCCCGCGGAACGCGGCACTTCCGTCCGCGCCCCAGGCCAGGCGCACGCGCAGGCTGAACGCGTCGCCGGCCGGGTTCTCCACCCGCACCAGGTGCACCTCCGCCACCGCGGCCCCGGAGATCTGCTCCACGTCCACAATGAGCACGGCGGCCGGGGCAAAGGCGCTGAGCTCCACCGTGTCGCCCAGCACGACGGGACCCCACGGCGGGGCGGCGTCCCCGGGCCGGGGGTGGCACGCCACGGCGGCCCAGGCCAGCGCCGCCGCGGCGAGCAGTCCGCGCGTTGGGCGGCGGATCACCGGCGCTGCGGATCGCGGCGCGTCTCGGGCGCCGGCGCGCGCACCACCGCCAGCTCCACGGCACCGATGCGCGTGCGGTTCTCCCGCACCTGCCGGTTCTCGTGCGGCACGGCCACGAACGACACCGCCACCGCCTGGTCGCCCGCCAGCCGGTTGGACCTCGCCAGCCCCTCCAGCTCATCGGTGATGTCCAGCACAAAGGTGCGCTCGTGCGGATGGCGCTCGTCCTCGAAAAAGCCCAGCGCACCCACAAAGCGCGGATCGTCCTCCGGCGTCTGCTGCCCCACCTCGCCGGAGCCCACGAACACGCGCACGAAGAAGTCTTCCTGAACGGGCGCCTGAATGCCCCGCAGCGTGAGCAGCACCCGCTCCTGCTCCGGACGCTCCGCCGCCGCGGTCAAGCGCTGCGCCGGCGCCGTCACCCGTACCGTGGCGGGGCGGCCCACCACGACGTCGACCCCCTGCCCCTGCTCGGCGTGGAACAACGTCTCCAGGCGCGACGGGGCCCCCCGCCGCAGGAAGGCCTCCGTGCTCGCCTCCTGGGCCTGGGTAAGCACCACGTCCTGGCAGCGATACGTGAACAGCGGCATCAGCAGCGTGGTGAGGACGTCGATGTTGGCCGGCGAGCCGTCGATGTCGAAGAAATTCCCGTTGAACGCGAAGTTCACCCAGTTGGGATCGCTGGTGTTGGGGTGGCCGCGGGTGATGTTCCAGTCCACCCACAGGCAGTCGATCATGTTGTGGTGCGTCCAGAACACGGGGTCCAGCGGCGACATGTAGGTGCCCATGTCGCCGCCCACGAAGCCGTGGATGTTGTTGTGCGGCGTGCCCTCCAGTTCGCCCGTCGTGGAAGCGCCCCGCTGCGTGGGGCTGGGACCGCTGGCGAACACCTCGAAGTTCGCGATGTTCAGGATTCCCTCGATCACCGGGGCGCCGATGTACCAGAGGTCCGCCTGGCTGGTGGGCGTGGCCCAGCGTGTCCCGTTGAAGAGCGGGTTGGAGGGGCCGCCCCAGAACACGGCGGGGATCTCGCGGCTGGTGGTCCAGTTCCAGTACGGCAGCGCGAACGGCTCGTATCCGCTCAACGCCCGGCAGATCTTTTCGAAATAGAACAGGTAGGCGCGGTGCCAGGGAAGAAAGAACCAGTTGCCGTGCGGGCAGTGGTCCAGGTGAATCTGCGCCTGCCGCGTCCAGTTGCGCCCGTCGGTGGTGGGCAGCGCCTTCATCGCCGTGACGGCGGCCTTGTACGCGTCGATGATGGGATCGTTGGGCGCCAGGTCGGCGATGTTGCGGCGGACGGGGCGGTTCTGGATGGCCTGCAGGATGGGTCCGCATCCTCCCAGCGACCCTCCCACCCCCAGCACCACGCCGGCTGCAGCGAGTTGCTGAAGGAATTCGCGACGCGTGCGTGGAACGTAGAGCATGACGACCTCCGGGAATGATGATGGAACCGCAATTAAACCTCTGGAACTGTCGCGTCCATTGAACACGACGTTCGCAGCATACTCGTTTTGCGCCATTGAGAGCAAGACAATTCGCACCGGCTGCACCCGTCACGGCCGAATGCCGCGGGATACAAGCGGGTGAAGCCCCGCCGGGCGAACTCCGCGAGCCCAGGGCGGGGCTTAGGGCATTTGTAGCCCCGGGCTTTAGCCCGGGGTGGATGGGCGGCGGCAGGCTGCGGGATTGCGCGATCTGCGCCCGCCGCTTGGATAGATGAAAGCGCAGTTGACCGATGAGGGATCAGACACCTTGTCGGACGCAAAAAAATGAAATGCTTGCCCATCGATCACGTGCAAGGCTTAATTCAGGCCGCAACATCGGCGGAATCGACCCGATCCGCCTACATCCTTTGCTGGGGAGACGATGATGAACAAGCTGCGCCTGAAGCTGGATGATCTCCGCGTCGACACCTTCTCTACCAACCCGTCCGACGGCGAGGCGGGCGGCACGGTGCGTGGTCACGGGGGAAACAGCTACTTCGAACCCTGCCAGAGCTACGCCGATCCCTGCGAGGTCGACTACACCGACACCTGTCCCCCGTACACGGCGGCCGCCACCTGCAACACCTGCGGATACAGCTGCAACGGAACGTGTGGTTACACCTGCCAGACGTGCTGGAACACCTGTGCCGCGACGTGTGACCCCTGCTACCCCATTGACTAACGCCGCAGTGTACGCGTAGCCCACTGGACGTCGACCGCTCGCGACGAAGCGTTCCGTGGGCGTAGCGACCAACAACGTGAAGCCCCGCCCGGCAAGCACCGGGCGGGGCTTCCGGCATTTCTACCCCAGGTGCTCAGTCCGGCGAGCGGGGCCGGCCCAGCTCCCCCATGCGCCGCTCGCTGAACCGCCGCTCCGGCTCCTGCCGCGCCAGG
>DASTVC010000181.1:0-6840 GCA_035759295.1 Longimicrobium sp.
GGAGCCGGAATACTACGCCGAGGTGGACGAGGCGCAGTTCTACGAGCGCAAGCCGCTGCTGTGGATGTGGCAGATGTTCGACCGCAGCCCCCTGGGGGGCAACGTGCACGTGGGGGTGCGGTTCCGGCGGATGCTGGCGCCGTTCATCTTCAAGCGCGTGGGCCGCAACTTCAAGTCGTTCCACTTCGTGGAGTTCAGCTACGGGTACAACCTGGAGGTGGGCGACGACGTGGTGGTGCACCGCTACGTGCTGCTGGACGACCGCGGCGGCATCGTGCTGGGCGACCGGGTGAGCATCAGCGACTACGCCAACATCTACTCGCACACGCACTCCATCGTCGACCAGCGCGACGTGAGCAACCTCAGGACGGTGATCGCCGACGGCGTGCGCATTACCTACCACGCCACCGTGCTGGCCGGCACCCACGTGGGCGACAACGCGATGGTGGGTGCGATGGCGCTGGCCACCAAGGACGTGCGCCCGTACCACGTGAACGTGGGCATCCCCGCCAAGTCGGTGCGCGTAAAGCCCAACGCCCCGGCCGAAGTCTACAAGCTCACCCTGCGCACCGACGGCGAGGGATCGCCCGCGGGAACGGGGGCGGGGGAAGACTGAGGGTACGAAGGTACGGGCGCGCTTCCGCCATCGCTCGCTGGAGCCAGTAAACTCGCCGCAACAACGGCGGAAAGCCCCGCAAACTGCGCGGGGCTTCAACGGCATCCGGCGGGGAAACGGTTGACTTCCTGAGGGAGGCGCCGCGCTGGATTCTCCCGAACGAGAGGCTCAGGGCGCCGACCGAAGGATCTCGCCTGCAGAACCGAGGGGCCGGCTCCTGATCGCGGAAGCCGGCCCCTCGGTGGTAGCGGGCGAGATCCTTCGGTCGCGGGCAAGCGGTTGTGTGGATTCAGATTCCGTGTGGCGCTCCCTCAGGAAGTCAACGTTTCGCGGTTGGGGGAAGCAACACGTACATCCCGCAAAACGCCCCGCCTCGATCTGATCGAGGCGGGGCTTCTTACATGGCGCGGATCACGGGGATGGGTCCAGCGCCTGGAGGCGGGGCTCCAGGCGCCGCAGGATCTCCCTTCCGCGCAGATTCAGCAGGGGCGGCATGAAGTACGCGCCCGTTCCATGAAAGATCGCCACGGAATGCCCGTCCGGCACGGACATCAGCAGGAAGATGCGGTCGGCGCGAACATCGCCGCGGGTCGCGGTGTGAAAGGTGGATTCCGCGGGAAAGACGATCTCCAGCGCCGTCTCGCGCTCGCGGTACATCTCTATCCGCTCCCTGTTCACGAACATGCGCACCACGTCGTCCGTCCCCGCCAGCATCTCGCGGAGCATGGAATCCACCTGGGCGCGCGGCAGCACGGAAGCAGGCGCGGGGTACGCGCGACCCGCGTGATGGTAGGTCACTTCCATGGCCGGCGCCTCCGCACCCGCGCCGTGGGACGGAGCGCGGCCGCACTCCGCCCCCGCCAGCGCGCACACCAGCAGCAGGGCTCCCCGCTCACTGAAGGACAATGACGTCCACATCGTCCAGCAGAACCGCGGAGTCGAAGATGCTGTCCCCCACGTCGCCCACCGCCAGCCGCAGGGTTACCGTCTTTCCGCGGTAGGGCCGCAGGTCGAAGGTCAGGGCCTGCCATCCCGTCATGTACACGCCGCCCTGGTCGAACGAGATGCCCGGCGACACCGAGGCCAGGGAGAACGACGAGGCGAACTGGTCGATGTTGCGCGAGAACAGCGTCACGCTGCTTCCGCCCTTGACCTCCAGAACCACGCGGAAGTAGTCCTGGTAGATGCTTCCCACGTACTCCATGAACTCCTCGGAGAGGAAGTTCCACCGGAAGGTGAGCAGCGAGTCCGCGCCCGAAACCCGGAACGTCTGCCGGATCTCGCCCGTCGAGGTGGTATATCCCAGCCCCGTGGAGATGACGCCCATGTATCCGCCGGTGGGCGCCAGCGGGCCCAGGCGGGTGATCACGCGTCCGTCCCCCGCCGGGTTCCACGCATCCAGCGTTCCCACCTCGAAGTCTCCGTTCACCAGCGACGCGCTGAAGTGGGCCTTGTCGCTCCCCTTCATCTCCCACACCGCGTGCCACCGGGCGGGATCGGTAAGTCCGGCCGTGAACGACTGCCCCGTGGTCTTGAGCTTTGTGACCAGGCTGTCGACCAGGGCGGTCGCCCGCTCCACGGCAAAACCGCTCCCCACGTTCTGCGTGTAGCCAAAGTAGGTGCGGGCGCCCTTGCTGGTAAAGGCGTCCTGCAGCCCTGACGTCATGGTGCTCTCGCAGGAGTTGTTGACGATGATGCTGCGCGGAAAGCTCCCGGACAGCCCGCGGACAAAGCGGGGCGTGGCCGCGAAGTATTCCTTCTTGACCTGGTTGGGCTGGCCCTCGAAGGCGATCGAGGTCATGGCGGCCAGCTTCTTCTCCCGCAGCAGCGACTCATGCTCCTCGCGAGAGTCGTCGTCCACCTCTTCGCCGGTGAACACGTAGCGCCCCATGGAGCCGTGCGTGGCCAGCACCACCAGTCCGTACCCCGTCATGCTGGCCAGCGCGTTCACGTCGGCGTCCTCGTCGCGCAGGTGGGTCACCTTGAAGTCCAGGTCCGACGCGGTCAGGATGGCCGCGACCGCGTTGCCCTCGTTGTACGGCGTGAACTGCCACTCGAATGGCGCGTAGATGAGCACCTTGCGATTCAGCACGGCGTCGGGCGAGCTGCCGTGGTTGAAGCGCGGCGCGCCCGGCGCGCGGTTCAGCCGCGGGGGCATGGTGCCGCGCGTCTGCTGCGCCAGGGGCACCCGTGCCCGCTGGGTGCGCGGCGTGTCCTGCTGCACCGCCCATGGCGACCGCGCGCGCAGCATGCTGGTGAACGACTCCGTCATGAACGGGCGGGGCGCCGGCCCCGCGGCGGGCGCCCCGCCGCCGCGGGAAATGCCGCCGGTACCCGTGCTCTGCAGCACCTGTATCCCGCCCAGCAGGCCGCTCTGGTACTCGATGGCGATCATCCCCCCGCCGGCCAGCTCGGCCTTCGCCACCTCCGGCCGGGCCGCGACCCACTGCAGCGCCGCCTTGACGGCGTTGTCGAATCCCTGCCCCGAAGCGGCAAGCACCCTGTCCGCCGCGCCGTGCTGCACGGCCAGCACCTGCTGGTACTCCGCGTCGGAGATGGGCTCGTAGACGGTTAGAAAGGCGATGGGCGAAAGGCTCTGCACCGTGGTGCCGCCCGATTGCGTCTCGGCCGTCACCCGCAGGCGCAGGTTGCCCGGCGTGGCCGCGTTTACCGGATAGATGCCGCTGAAGACGCCGTCGCCCAGGATCTCGTCGCCCTCGGACAGGTCGCCGCTATCCACCAGGGGCCCCAACTGCTGCACCACCGCGCCGGACTCGTCCACGCGCAACAGGCGAACGCTGGACGCCACCAGCCCCGGGGTGGCGCTCAGCGGCACCGTCACGCGCACGCTGGTGGTGGTGCCCACCAGCACCCCGCCCGGGTCGATCACCGGCTGGGCGATCTGCGCGCCGGGGTTGTAGGTCACCATCAGCCGGTCGGTGGCCGTGTTCCCCGCCCGGTCGCGCGCCGTGACGGTGATCACGTTGTCGCCCGGCTGCAGCGGCACGTTTCCGGTCCACGCGGCGGCGGGCGAAAAGGTCCCCGACCCTCCGCGGCTGGACGACCATTCCAGGGCGTGCACGCCCTGGTTGTCGGCCGACGTGCCGCTCACGCCGTAGCTGGACGCCGCGCTGGCGACGGACTTTTCCGTGTTGGGCGCGCTGATCTCCAGCGCCGGCTGCTGGGTGTCGAGCGTGGCGGTGAGCCGCGCCGTGCCGGTGTTCCCTTCCGCGTCGTAGGCCGTGACGGTGATGACGTTGGCGCCATCCACCAGCGGAATGCTGGCCGTCCAGCTCGCCAGCCCCGTCACCGCGCCGCTTCCGCCCTTGTCCGACGACCACTCCACGCGCGAAAGCTGCTCGTCGTCGCCCGCCGTGCCGGCCAGGGCCAGCGTGGCGGCGTTGGTGAACACGTCGCCGCCGGCCGGGGTGGTAATCTGGACGGTGGGCGGCTGCGCGTCAGGACGGGAGGGGTCCCGATCGCACGCGTTGAGCACCGCCGTGCCGCCCAACAGCAGCAGAATGAGGGATTTCGACATCTTCATTGCCAGACCTCCGGGTGGACTGGAGAGGGGAAGAAGAGGGCGTTCACTCATTGGTCGGCCCCAAGGGGGCAATTTTCTCACTTTCGTCCCCGAGCCGGTAGTTTGCGACAAATTGTGATCCAGAACAGCATCGATGATACAACCCTCTCTCGACCCACGCGGAGCAGTTCTCCCCGGCGGAGATCCACATCTCACGCACACGCGAAAAAGCCCCGCCTCAATCTGATCGAGGCGGGGCTTCTCACGTCATCCGCAATCACCAATCCGCGAAGGCGGATTTCGTGATTCTCCAGCCGCGGTTTCAACCGCCGAAACCGCGCCCGGCCATCGCCGTCCGTACCTTCGTACCTTCGTACTTTCGTACTGGCCTACGCCGCCGCGGCCTCGGCGCGCGAAGAATCCCCCGCCCCCGCCGCGCCCGACCGGAACACCAGCGCGCCGCCGCCCGGGTCCCGGTCCACGATCACCGTGTCGCCGTCGTCGAACTCGCCCTCCAGCACGTGCAGCGCCAGCGGGTTCTGCACCAGGCGCTGGATGGCGCGCTTGAGGGGGCGGGCGCCGTACGCGGGGTCGTAGCCTTCCTCCGCGATCAGCTCCTTGGCGGCATCCGTCACCTGCAGCGCCAGCTTGCGGTCCGCCAGCAGCTTCTCCAGCCGCCGCAGCTGCAGGTCCACGATCACCTTCAGCTCCGGCCGGCCCAGCGGGCGGAAGACGATCACATCGTCCACGCGGTTCAGGAACTCGGGGCGGAAGTGCCGCCGCAGCTCGCCCAGCACCGCGTTCTCCACCGCCTCGGCCGTCGACCTGTCCTGCAGCTCGCCGGCGCGCTCCAGGATCAGCGGGCTGCCGATGTTGCTGGTCATGATGATGACGGTATTGCGGAAGTTCACCGCCCGCCCCTGGCTGTCCGTCACCCGCCCGTCGTCCAGGATCTGGAGAAGAATGTTGAACACGTCCGGGTGCGCCTTCTCGATCTCGTCGAACAGCACCACGCTATACGGGCGCCGCCGCACCGCCTCCGTCAGCTGTCCGCCCTCCTCGTAGCCCACGTACCCCGGAGGCGCGCCGACCAGGCGGCTGACGGCGTGCTTCTCCATGTACTCCGACATGTCGATGCGCACCATTGCCTCTTCGTCGTCGAAGAGGAACTCGGCCAGCGCGCGCGCCGTCTCCGTCTTTCCCACGCCCGTGGGGCCCAGGAAGATAAAGGAGCCGATGGGGCGATTGGGATCCTGCATCCCCGCGCGGCTGCGGCGCACGGCGTCGGCGACCGCCTTGGTGGCCTCCGGCTGGCCGATCACGCGCTCGTTCAGGTGCGTGTCCAGCTTGGCCAGGCGCGACCGCTCGCTCTGCACCATCCGGCTCACCGGGATCCCCGTCCAGCGCGAGACGACCTCGGCGATGTCGTCCACGTCCACCTCTTCCTTCAGGAAGCGGGACGTCTTCTGCAGCTCGGCCAGGCGCGCGTCGTCGCCCTCGATCTCCTTCTGCAGCTGGGGGATGGTGCCGTACTGCAGCTCGGCCGCGCGGTTCAGGTCGCCCGTGCGGCTGGCGCGGTCCAGCTCCACCCGCAGCTCGTCCAGCTTCTCCTTCTTTTCACGCAGCTCCTGGATGACGGCCTTTTCCGACTGCCACTGCGCCTTCATCCCGGAAGACTTCTCGCGCAGCTCCGCCAGCTCCTGCTCCAGCCGCTGCAGCCGCTCCCGAGACTCCGCGTCGCTCTCGCGCCCCAGCGCCTGCCGCTCGATCTCCAGCTGCATGATGCGACGCTCCACCTCGTCGATCTCCTGCGGCAGCGAGTCGATCTCGATGCGCAGCCGGCTGGCGGCCTCGTCGATCAGGTCGATTGCCTTGTCGGGCAGAAAGCGGTCGCCGATGTAGCGGTTCGATAGGGACGCCGCCGCCACGATGGCGGGATCGGTGATGCGCACGCCGTGGTGCACCTCGTAGCGCTCCTTGAGCCCGCGCAGGATGGCGATGGTGTCCTCGACCGACGGCTCGCCCACGAACACGGGCTGAAAGCGCCGCTCCAGCGCCGCGTCCTTCTCGATGTACTGGCGGTACTCGTCCAGCGTCGTCGCGCCCACCAGCCGCAGATCGCCGCGGGCCAGCGCCGGCTTGAGCATGTTGCCGGCGTCGGGCGACCCCTCCGTCTTCCCCGCCCCGACGATGGTGTGCAGCTCGTCCAGAAAGACGATGAACTTCCCCTCGGAGTCCGCCAGCTCCTTGAGCACCGCCTTGAGCCGCTCTTCGAACTCGCCGCGGTACTTGGCGCCGGCCAGCATGGCGCTGATGTCCAGCGACACCAGCGTCTTGTCGCGCAGCCCCTCGGGCACGTCGCCGTTCACGATGCGCTGCGCCAGCCCCTCGGCGATCGCCGTCTTCCCCACCCCCGGCTCGCCGATGAGCACGGGGTTGTTCTTGGTGCGGCGCGAAAGGACCTGCACCACGCGGCGGATCTCCTCGTCGCGGCCGATCACCGGGTCCAGCTTGCCGCGGCGGGCGCGCTCGGTGAGGTCCGTGCTGAAGCGCTGCAGCGCCTGGTACTTTTCCTCGGGGTTCTGATCGGTCACGCGGTGGCTGCCGCGCACCTGCTCCAGCGCCGCGTCCTTCTCGATGTACTGGCGGTACTCGTCCAGCGTCGTCGCGCCCACCAGCCGCAGATCGCCGCGGGCCAGCG
>DASTVC010000182.1:0-5079 GCA_035759295.1 Longimicrobium sp.
CACGTTCGGATACAGTCCGCGAAGGCGGACTTCGCGATTTTCCAGCGGCGAATTCATTCGCTCCGGGTGGGGCGGACGGCACGATTCCCAACTCTGTTCGCGATCGGGCACCCCCGCTTCATCGCGGCTGATCCCGCCGACCGGTCCACCCCCATCCATCATCCAAACACTTGCGCCCTCCCCACCCGCGCGGGTAGCGTTCCTCCTGCATCCGCGCCTCGCCCGGCGCGACGATATTATCCGGTTTTCTCGCTTCCTACCGCCCACCATGCGCGTCAACGGCACGCCGTACCGCACCGTCTGGATGGACGGCGGCACGGTGCACCTGATCGACCAGAACCGGCTGCCGTTCGCCTTCGAGCTCGTGGAATGCGCTGACCACCGCGCAACGGCGGAGGCGATTCGCGACATGACGGTGCGCGGCGCGCCCGCCATCGGCGCCACGGCGGCGTACGCGCTGGCGCAGGCGTTCGGCGAGGCGCCGTCGGGCGATCCCTGGCCGTACGCGCGGGCCGCGCGCGCGTTCATCGAGGCCACGCGCCCCACTGCGCGCGACCTGTTCCACGGTACCGAGCACGTCTGGCGCGCGGCCGAATCCGCGGCGCATCCAGCCGACGCCGTACGGGCCGCGATGGACGCGGCGCAGGCGCTGGCGGACGAGAGCGTGGAGGGGTGCCGCCGCATCGGCCAGCACGGCGGCGCGCTGGTGCTGGAGGGCGCGCGCGTGCTCACCCACTGCAACGCGGGGTGGCTGGCCACGGTGGACTACGGCACCGCGCTGGCGCCCGTGTACGCGGCCGCGGCGGCGGGGCGCGGTGTTCAGGTGTGGGTGGACGAGACGCGTCCCCGCGCGCAGGGCGCCCGTCTCACCGCGTGGGAGCTGGGGAGCGAGGGAATCCCCCACGCCGTGATCGCCGACAACGCCGCCGCCTTCCTGATGAGCCGCGGCGAGGTGGACCTGGTGATCGTGGGCGCCGACCGCATCGCCGCCAACGGCGACGTGGTCAACAAGGTGGGCACGCTGGCCAAGGCCGTGTGCGCGCGAGAGTTCGGCGTCCCCTTCTACGTCGCCGCGCCGCCGTCGACCTTCGACGCGTCGGTGCCGGACGGGGCTTCCGTCACCATCGAGGAGCGCTCGCAGGACGAGGTGCACTACCAGACCGGGCCGGACGACGAGGGGACGATGCGCCGCATCCGCGTGACCTCCCCCGGCTGCACAGCGCGCAACCCCGCTTTCGACGTAACGCCCGCGCGGCTGGTGACGGCGTACGTCACCGAGGCCGGCGTCTTTCCGGCCGGCGCGCTGCCGGCGGACGTGTTTCCCGCCGCGGAGCCCCGTCCCGCGGCCGCCTGATCCATCGACCGAAATCCCTCCCGATGACCTCCGCCACCCCCGCGGCTTCCATTCCACTCGACGCCCCGGTCCTCGCCGAAGACGCGCTGGACGCCTGCGTCCGCTACTCGCGGATGGTGGGCGCCGACACGTCGCTGGTGCTGCGCGGCGGCGGCAACACCTCGGTCAAGACGGACGAGGAAGACGTGCTGGGCCGGCCGCTGCGCGTGCTGCGCGTCAAGGGGAGCGGGTCTGACCTGGCCAGCATGCGCCGCGCGGACTTCTCGGGCGTGCGGCTGGACGACGTGCTGCCGCTCATCGACCGCGGCGACATGACGGACGAGGAGATGGTGGCGTACCTGGCCCGCTGCCTGACGGAGCCCACGTCGCCGCGGCCCTCCATCGAGACACTGCTGCACGCCTTCATCCCCGCCGCCAGCGTCTTTCATTCGCACGCAGACGCGGTGCTGGCGCTGGTCAACACGCCGGACCCGAATGCCGCCTGCCTGGACGCGTTCGGCGACCGCGTGCTGCGCATCCCCTACCGCCGCCCCGGCTTTCTGCTGTCCAAGGAGGTCGGCCAGGCGGTGCGGGCCAATCCGGACGCCCTGGGCCTCATCCTTCTCAACCACGGCGCCGTGACCTGGGGCGCCACGCCGGAAGAGGCGTATCAGCGGCACCTGGAGCTGGTCGCGATGGCCAGGGCGCACGTGGACGCGCGGCGGACGGATGTCGTCTTCACGGCCGAGCCTCGCTATCGATTGGATGATGAGGCGCGGCGGCGCGTGGCGGCGGCCATTGCGCCGGTGATCCGCGGCGCGCTGAGCCGCGAGAAGCACGTGATCGCCCGCTACACCGACGCGCCGGAGGTGCTGGAGTTCGTTGGATCGGACCGGGCGCGCGCGGCTTCCGCGGCGGGCGCGGCCACGCCGGACCACATCCTGACCACCAAGCGCCTGCCGCTGTGGGTGGACGTGGACGATCCGGCGGACGCGGAGGGGATCGCGCGCGGCTTCGCGGAGGCGCTGGAGCGGTGGCGCGCGGACTACGCCGACTACGTGGAGCGCTGGCGGACGGAGGAGCCGGCGCTGGAGGCGGCGCCGCGCATCGTGCTGGTGCCGGGGATCGGGATGTGGACGATCGGGCGTACGCCGAAGCTGGCCGTGCTGGCGCGCGACATCTACCTGCACACCATCGGCATCATGGCCGGCGCGGAGGCCATGGGCGGCTACCGCTCGCTGGCGGAGGACGACGGCTTCCGCGCGGAGTACTGGCCGCTGGAGCTGTACAAGCTCACTCTCGCGCCGCCCGACCGCGACCTGGCCGGCCGCGTGGCCCTGGTCACCGGCGCGGCCAGCGGGCTGGGGCGCGCTATCGCGCTGCGGCTGGCGGCGGCCGGCGCGCAGGTGGTCGCGACGGACGTGGATGTCACGGGGATCGAGGAGGTCGCGGGCGCCATCGCGAAGTCCGAGGGCGCCGGCTCCGCGCTGGCCGTCCCGCTGAACGTGACGCGCGCGGAAGACGTGGACGCGGCGATGGAGCGCGCCATCCTGGAGTACGGCGGGGTGGACGTGATCGTCAGCAACGCCGGCATGGCGCACTGCGCGTCGATCGAGCAGCTGGAGCTGGCGGACTGGGAGCGCAGCCTGGCGGTGAACGCCACCGGGCACTTTCTGGTGACGCGCGCGGCGCTGCGGCACTTCCGGCGGCAGGGCAGGGGGGGCGCCATCGTCTTCGTGGCGACCAAGAACGTGACGGCGCCGGGAAAGGACTTCGCGGCCTACAGCGCGTCCAAGGCGGCGGAGGCGCAGCTGGCGCGCGTGGCGGCCATCGAGGGCGGCGAGCTGGGCGTGCGGGTGAACATGGTGAACCCCGACGCCATCTTTGGTGGCAGCCACCTGTGGGACGGCATCCGCGAGCAGCGCGCCGCCGCCTACGGTGTGGCCCCCGAGCGGCTGGAATCCGTCTACCGCGGCCGCACCCTGCTCGGCGTGGAGGTGCGCGCGGAAGACGTCGCGGAGGCGGTTCTCTTTCTCGCCTGCGATCGCTCTTCGCGAACGACGGGAACCATGCTGCCGGTGGATGGAGGCGTCCGCGAGGCCTTCGTGCGGTAGAGCCCTCGTCGGCGGGGATCGAGGCCCGCAAAGGTTGGATCGCCCCGCACTACCCCGGGATGAATCCCGGGGCTAGAAATGCCATAAGCCCCGCCCTGGGCTCGCGGAGCTCGCCCGGCGGGGCTTCACCTTCGCGCGTCGTCGGCGCCCGTCGCGCGTGGGATCTCAGGCGCACGGGCCACGGTTTGGAGGAGGGGTCGACCGCCGTTGCGAGGAACGAGCAAAAGGCCGGTCGGGGGTGAGGGCCTCCGCGGAAACGCGCCGACGTTATTCTTTCGGTGTCTTCTTCTTCGGCCCCAGCAGGCCGGCAAGGCGGCGGCCGGCATCCGAATCCGCGATCAACTGGTCCAGGCGGCGCTGGCGGGTGGCTTCCTGCTTGGCGCCCATCACGTAGAACGTGCAGAGGTGGCGGTAGCCCGGTGGCTGGGCCTGGAAGAAGTTCCAGGCCTTTTCGTTCGCCCGGAAGCGCTCCTCCAGCGCGGCGTCGAAGGCGATGTTCTCGCGGTTCTCGTACGCGTAGATGCGGGAATTGCTCTCCTCGCGCGCCTCGAAGGCCTTCAGGCCGGCGGGCTGCATCCGCCCCATCTCGATCAGCTCGGGAACGCGCTTGATGTTGACGGCGCTCCAGGTGCTCTTCTTCTTGCGCGGCGTAAAGCGGATGGTGTATGCGTCTTCCCCCGCATTGCGCCGGATGCCGTCGATCCACCCGTAGCACAGCGCCTCGTCCACCGACTGCGGCCAGGTGATGCTCGGCTTGCCCGAGCCCTTCTTGTAGAACCCCACCAGCAGCTCGGATTCCGTCGCGTGGTGCGCCTGCAGCCACGCGCGAAAGTCCTCCGGCGTGGGGAAGAAGGTGGGTTCCATCATCATCCGGTCCTTTGGGATTTACGCCAACCCCCGCCGTTGATTTCCTGAGGGAGCGCTCGCACGCAACTAGAATCCACACAACCGCTTGCGCGCGACCGAAGGATCTCCTCTCCGCCTCCTCGGTACTCGCCTTCAGCCACGATACCCGCCCGTCGCGCCTTGCCGCGCCCAAAACCCTGTCATTTCGAAGGAGGCGCCGCACGGAACCGCCCTCCACTGGAGAGCTTGGCGCCGACTGAGAAATCTACCGTCGGCTGCTCGCGGCCTGTCGAACCGCCGGATTCCTGCGGCGTCTTCGCCCGGCGCTGTCGGGGCGCGGGGTGGCCGCGGGATCCGCGTGAGCTGCCGCATCCACCCTCCAGATAGCCGACGGTAGATTCCTCGGCCCTGCAACCGCTTGCGTGACAGGAAGATCAGGTGTGGCCGGGCCTCGGAATGACACGCCCTCGCGCGGGGACAGCTTCCACGGCACCGCAGCTTTACCTGCTCGCGTGGGCCAGATCCGCAGTCCCTCGAAGGAAGACTGTGATGCCGGCGAGATCCTTCGGTCGGCGCCAAAGTCCATCATGCGGGCAGGATGGGGCGCGGCGCCTCCCTCAGGAAGTCAACCGCTTGGGTTTGAGCCGAGTCTCCGGTTATGCCCCGGTGCCGGCGGCGCGGGCGGCGGTGTCGCGGTCCAGGAGGGCGCGGATCTCCTCGATCAGCGGGTCGCCGCTCGTGTAGCGCTTGCCGTAGTCAAGGTTGAACCCGTAGTCGAAGTCCGGC
>DASTVC010000183.1:0-11829 GCA_035759295.1 Longimicrobium sp.
CGTCCTTCCAGTCCACCCTGTGCACCCCGTCGTTGTCGATCACCTCGCGGCCGTCGATGAACAGCTTCGATCCGTCGTCGCTCGTCAGCCGGAAGGTGTACGTCCCCGCCTGCGGCAGCATGATGCGCCCGCTGTAGTCCAGGGCGAACCATTCGAATCGGTCCGTAACGCCGGGAAAGCCCACCGTAAAGCTCTGCGGCTGGATGTTCAGCACGGTGGTGGAGATGGTGCCCACCGGGCGCAGCCGGGAGAAGTCCGGCAGGCCGTCGCTGCTGTCCGGGATGTAGTACACGCGGCCCTGCAGGGCGAACGGCACCGTGCCCGCGGTGCCGAACCCGCCGCCCTGGGCGGCCGCGGGGTGGGCGGCGGCCAGCGCCAGCGCGCCGGCGGCAACGGCGAAGTGCTTGTGCATGCGGCAGTTATCCGGTTGAAAGGAGACGCAGAACTGCGGAACGGGCGGGATATACGAAGCGCCGCGCAAAATGATTCACGCCGCATCCGCCGACAAGTCTTTTGTTTATCGCGGAGGGGGAGGGAAGGCTGTTGATGTCGAGGCACGACGGCCGGCATCACGCTGGCGTCCGCAGGCGCCCCCACACCCCCGGCCCCACTCCCCCGCAGCGCGGGAGGAAGGGGAGAATTCGATCCCGGTTAGACAGGTTGCCTTCGCGTCCGCCTTCCCGGCTGCGCTCCGGACGTTCGGTGCGCGTCACCTCTCTCCCGCGCTGTTTGCGGGGGAGAGGCCGGGAGAGGGGGCCCCTCGCGAACGCAGCTCGAGTCCGTTCGAACCGCCACGATCCCGGCGCCCGGATCACGCGCCGGCGGCGCGGCGGTAGCTTTCCAGGCTTACGCGCTCGCCGGCGGCCAGGAACTTCCGCACGGCGTCGATCATCTCCTCCACCTCGCGGGGGCGCTCGCGGTGCACGTGGCGGCGGAGGGCGGCGGCCAGCTCCTCGGCCAGGATCTGGTGCTCGCGCAGCACCTCGTCCTCGCTCCACCCCAGGCGAAAGCGCTGCTCGCCGTGCCGCTCGCTGATGCGGCGCTGGATGTCGCTGCCGTCGCGCAGTGACTCGGAGTCGGCGCCGCCGGCCAGGTCCATCCCGCCGAACGTCTGCGCGATGTCGGAGAGAAAGCTGGCCAGGTGGTCCTCCAGCTCGGCCTCGCTGCGGGCGTGCGCGCCGGGAGTGGCGGGATCACTGCGCAGCCGCGCCACGAACGCGTACAGCAGCCGCTCCATCTCGGCGAGGATGGCGTCGCGCACCTCGCGCAGGATGGCGGTGCTGTGCGGATCGGCGACCGGGGGATCGCCCATCGAGGCGCGCACCATCTCCGCGGGCGCGGCGGGGAGCCAGAAGAAGAACGACGACCCCAGCCCCTCGGTGCTGCGCACGGTAAGGTCGCCGCCCATCAGCCGCGCCAGCTGCCGGCTGATGGCCAGCCCCAGTCCGCTGCCGCCGTGCTGCCGCGTGAGCGTCATGTCCGCCTGCACAAAGGGCTCGAAGATGGCGTCCAGCCGCTCCCGCGGAATGCCCTTGCCGGTATCCTCCACCCGCAGGTACACCCACGGCCCTTCACCCTCCAGCCGCGCCTCGGCTGGTGGCGTGAGCGCCGACCCCGCGCTGACGGTAATGCGCCCGCCCGCGGGGGTGAACTTGACGGCGTTGGTGAGCAGGTTGAGCAGAATCTGCCGCGCCCGCTCCGCGTCGCCCCACGCGGTGAGGTCCGACGCCAGGCCGGAGACGGCGCTCGCGAGCTCCACCCCCCGCTCCGCGGCCTGCGCCTCGGCCAGGGTCAGCGCCTCCGCCAGCACCTCGTCCACCTGCAGCACGGACCGTCCGACCACCATGCGGCCGGCTTCCACCCGCGAGAGATCGAGCACGTCGTCGATGATGCCCAGCAGGTGCTGGCTGCTGGTGCGGATCTTTCCCAGCTGGCCGCGCTGCCCCGGGTTCAGCGGCCCGGCCATCTCCATCCCCAGGATCTCCGTGTACGCCATGATGGCGTTGAGCGGCGTGCGGATCTCGTGGCTCATGGTGGCCAGGAACAGGCTCTTCATCTGGCTGGCCTCTTCCGCGTGCCGCCGGGCCGCCTCCGCCGCCTCGTGCGCGGCCACCAGGGCGGCGTCGGCGGCGCGGCGGGCGGTAAGGTCGCGGGTCACCTTGGCGAAGCCGATGAGCTTGCCCTCCGCGTTCCGCAGCGCGGTGAGGGTGACGCCGGCCCAGAAGGTGGAGCAGTCGCTGCGCATGCGGTGCCCCTCGCCCGTGTACTCGCCGTCGCGGGCGGCCTGCAGCAGGTGGTCTTCGGCGGTGCCGTCCTCGCTGCCGCCGTCCGGGTACAGCATGCGAAGGTGCCCGCCCTCGGCCTCTTCGCGCGTCCACCACTTCATCAGCCGCGCGCCCTCGCCCCAGAAGACGATGACGCCGTCCGGGTCCATGAGAAAGATGGCGTAGTCGCGCACGTTCTCGGCGAGCACGGCAAAGGCGTGGCGCGCGATCTCGGGGTGCGCGATGCCGCTGTACGGATCGCGCGCCGCCTCGCCGCCCGCGGCCAGGGCTTCGGTGCGGCGCCAGGCTGCCTGGCGTTCCACCGTCTCGGGCGCGGGGCCGGCCGGCGGCACGGGAGCGGGGCTCTCGGCGATCCCCGCGGCGTCCGGGTGGGGGACGTGCTTTGAAGGCTCGGTGCCGGCGTGCGGGTCGCCGGACGGCTGATTGGATTGGGCGGTGCGCATGGTGCGCCCTTTTTGCAGGCTTCAAGCCAGCGTATCCAGACGGTGCGGACGAGAGGTGGCGGAGCACGCCGGATCCTGTGCAGTCCGGCCGCAAGGGCGAATAAATTCGCGGCAACAACGACACGAAATCCGCCTTCGCGGATTGGTTGGATGCGGGGCTGCGGGGGGATCGTGCGCGTGGACGGATGCGGGCTTGTCGGTCCGGATGGTGTGCGGCATTTCAGGCACCGGCGCGTCCGCAGCCGGCTCCGTCCCAAGCCGCGGCTACAACATCACAAAGTCCACCTGCGTGGACTCAGCGGCCCGCAGGTGCCTCGCGGCCATCTCCGAGGCCTGTCATTTCGAAGGAGCGCCGCGCTACACCGGCCGATGCTCGAGATCTTGTGCGCGACTGAGAAATCTACTGTCGGCATCCTCGTGGCTCATCGTGCGCGTCGGACTGGCGGCTACGCGCCGCGCGAATAGGACTCGACCGCAGCGGGATCGAATTCTCCCTTCCCCCACGCCGTTTGTGGGGGAAGGGTCGGGGATGGGGGGCCCCTCGGGCGCAGTGCGATGCCATGGGTTGCTCCGTCTTGCCGCGCGGAGGGCGGAGGGCTAGCCTGCTGCAGGCGCATCCTCCGATCCCTCCGCACCCGCAATCACCGATGAGCAATCCGATCACCCGCCGCGATTTCGTACGCACCGGGGCAGCCGTGGGCGTGGCCGCCGCGCTCCCGGGGCCGCTGGCCGGAGCCCCCGCCGTCATCGTGCGCGGCGACGTGCGGCCGGTGGTGATCTCGTCGGGGAACGGCAACCAGTTCCGCAACGGGGGGTCGATGGCGGCGGTGGAGACGGCGTTTACGCGGATGGCGGGCGGCGCGGACGTGCTGGACGCCATCATCGCCGGCATCAACCTGAACGAGCTGGATCCCGCCGACACCAGCGTGGGCTATGGCGGGCTGCCCAACGCGGACGGCGTGGTTTCGCTCGATGCGTCGGTGATGCACGGGCCCCGCAAGCGCGCCGGCGCGGTCGCGGCGCTGGAGGGGGTGCGCACGCCGTCGCTCGTCGCGAAGGCGGTGATGGAGAACACCGACCATCACCTGCTGGTGGGAGAGAACGCGCAGCGGTTCGCGCGGCAGATGGGGTTCGCGGTGGAGGACGACCTCAACACGCCGGAGTCGCGGCGGCTGTGGCTGGAGTGGAAGCGCCGCACCGACCCGGCGCGCTTTCTGGACCCCGAGCGCCGCGCGCAGGCCGGGCACGAGGCGGGGCTGCAGATGGTGGCGGAGGGGCTGATCGATCCGCACCACTACTATGGGACGATCAACTGCAACGCCATCAACGCCCGCGGCGACGTCTGCGGCGCCACGACCACCAGCGGCCTGGCGTGGAAGATCCCCGGCCGCGTGGGTGACTCCCCGATCCTGGGCGCCGGGCTGTACGTGGACAACGCCGTGGGCGCCGCGGGATCGACGGGGCGCGGCGAGGCGAACCTCTACAACCTGACCTCGTACCTGATCGTGGAGAACCTGCGCCGCGGCATGTCGCCGAAGGACGCGGGGATGGAGGGGTTGAAGCGCATCGTGCAGAACACGGTGGAGCGGCGGCTGCTCAACAGCCGCGGCACGCCCAACTTCGGCATCCAGTTCTACGTGCTGAACGCCCGCGGCGAGCACGCCGGCGTCACCATGTACCCCGGCGGCACCTACGCCGTCTGCGACGAGGGCGGCCCGCGCGACGTGGAGATGGAGCCGCTGCTGCAGGGCCGCGCACAGGATTGAATCAGGTCGAGGGCCCAGCGTCCGGGCTCGATGGGTTTGCCAGCATCAGGTAGCTGACGTTGCAGCACGGGAGGCCGCGATGGAATGGACGGTCGATTTCGGGCGGGCGGAGGAATACGTGGTGGTCACCACCCGTGGCGCGTTTTCGCCGGAGGACCACCGGCGCATGACGGAGGACATCGTGTCGCGTGAAGAGTGGCGACCCGGCATGGCCGTGCTCTTCGACCATCGCCAGGCGGACTTTGGCGACAGCGGCCTGGAGGCCATGCAGCGGGCCGGCGAAAACCACCGCGAGCACGACGACCGCATCGGCAACGGCAAGGCCGCCGTGCTGATGAATACGCCCGTGAACTTCGTGCGCGGCCGCCAGTTTCAACTGCTCACGGAAGGGAAGGTGGAAGCCCGGCTGCAGATCTTTCTGAACGAGGCAGAGGCCATCCGCTGGCTGCGGGAAGAGTGACGCAGCCGCCCGCATCGAAATCACCCTGCATTCCAGCTCTCCCGCGCCGATTCGCCTGCTCGCGCGGATTCCGCACTCCCGCGACCCTGCCTTCCTTCAACAGCCGTGGCACTCATTTAGGCGTTCAGTTCTACCTGCTGAACGCGCGCGACGAGCACGCGGGCGGCGCGCCCTCCCGCACATCGGGAGGGATCAGGGCCAGAGCAGCGAAGCGGATTTCGTCAGACCCGCGCGCCTGAACGCGGCCGCGTACTCCGCTTCCGTGTAGGCGGGTCGTTGAAGCCCGGTACGATGCGCCACGACGGCCGCGCCGGTCATGGCGGGGTCCGCCTGGATCAGCTGGCTCACGAAGTCGTCCGGGGATTCGGGGACGAGCCCGTACGGCTCGAGCGCTTCTGCGGGAAAGTGCTTCAGGTTGTGCGTGACGATGCGCCGTGCACCCGCCTTCAGCGCCGCCGCGGCCACGTGCTGGTCGCCTGGGTGCACACCCGCCAGCTGTGCCTCTAACGGCTCGAATCCCACGACGAGTGCGCCGGGGAAGTGCCGGTCCATCCCCGCCCGCGTTCGCGACAGGACCGCGGGCACGATGTCCGGCCGCTTGGCGAGCAGGTTTCTGGTCCACTCTTCGTGAATACGTTCGGTCCAGTACGGCTGGAAGAGCCCCGCAGCCGCCAGCCGCAGGAGCACGTCGCGAAGAAACGCGGAATAGAGGACGTTCGCGTCCAGGACTGCGCCGACAGGTTGTCCCGGGCCCATCGTCCGCTAACGCACCACGGGCGGCACGGCCTCGTCGTACAGACCCAGCTCCTGGGCTTCGGCCGAGATCCGGTCCAGAAACTCGTGGCGGCCATCGAGGCTGCGCTTGTACGCCGCCAGGTCCGTGAGCCGCACCCGCCGATGCGAGCCGGCCATTCGGCGGGGCAGGAGCCCGGTCTCGATCAGCTTGACCACGTGCGGGCGTGAAACGCCCAGGAAAGCGGCGGCGGCCGAGGTACTGACCTCCTTCGCCTCGCTCACCAGCGCAACAGTGTGCCCCTCCGCCATCTCTTCGAGCATCGACGCCATCAACCGTGCGACCCCGTGGGGCACCTTCTCCATCTTGCCCGACCGGGTGCGCACCATCAGCTCGGCGCCGTCCGTCTCCCGGAGGTAGCGCGCGACGCGCCGTGCCGCGTCGCGGTCTACTTCCGCCTCATCCAGGTCGAGCGCGTCCACCAGCGTTCCCGGGCCGCCTGGCGGGTTGGTCATGGTTCATCCTCCGGTTCTGATCTGCCTCAATCTACTTCATCTACCTCCTATACGCAACAAACGAAACGCACGTGAAGCAATCGGTCGACCGCGCGAATCTGGCGCCGGGTGCCGAGGATGGCCTATTCTGGATGCGCCTTCCTCGACGATTTCGTCAACGCCAGTCTCCGCTTTGCCGATCCACCGATGCCACGGATTCCACTCCTCTCCCTGATCGCGCTCTTCACCCTCGCCACGCCGCCGCTGCGCGCGCAGACGTCGCTCGCGGCACGGATGCAGGCGTTCATGGCGGAGATCGAGGACCGGCCGAACACGGAGTTGGCGGCGTTCTTTCCGCGGCGGGGCGACTGGACCTGGGTTCAGACGGCGCGCGACTACAATCACGGCGGCAGGGTCATGGGCGTGGGCATCTGGCGCTTTCCGGGGGCGGAAACCGTGCGGGCGATCGGCGCGGATGGGCCGGTGTGCGATTCGTTCGAGCAGCCGCAGGGGGAGTTCGGGCCGTGGGAAGGGCTTTTCGGGATGCAGGCGATGTTCAACCGGGGCCGCTGGCGGCGGGTGCATGGAAATCGCTTCGTGCCGCCGGACGCGGGCGCGGACTCGCCCGTGTTCGTGGAGTGGCGCCGCGAAGACGGGCAGTGGGTCGTCTCCGCCTTCGGGGACGAGGGCTTCTACACGCCCAGGCTGCTGGGGAGCTACCCCAACAATTTCCAGCGTGATACCGCGGTGGTGCCCGAGGACGCCGCCTTTGCGCCGGAGAACTGGTTCACCATCACCATCCAGGGCTGGCGGTCTCCCAGGTACGGCGCGCCCCGGCCGCTGGATCGGGCCGCGCTCACCCGCGTGGGCGTTCTGGAACGCGTGAGCGTGTACGTGGCGCGGGATGAAACGTGGGGTACCGCGGAAGTCCTCTATCTTCCCGTGGCGCCCGGGCTGTACCAGCCGTACGAGCGGCCGCTGGGCAGGCCCTGCGACTGGACGCCGTAATTTCGAAAATTCTTGTCCCGCAGGGGGGCGGGATGCATCTTGGCCGTACTCATCAACACGGCACCCGCCGCGCGCCCGATCCACGCCCGGCGCGGACCCCCGCCGTGACACCGGTCGCCCGCCTCAAGGAGCGTGGGATTTGACGACGAGGACCCTGCCCGTACTGGCGCCTCCCCGGCGCTTTGGCCAGACCGCCCGCCCCGACGCCTGGTGGGTGCAGCCGGCGGTAACCTTCACCATCCTCGCGAGCTTCGTCGTCTACGCCACCTGGGCCGCGTTCCAGAACGCGCACTACACCCACGGTCCGTACCTGTCGCCCTTCTACTCGCCCGAGCTGTTCGGAAGCTCGCACCACGCGTGGTTCGGGCCCAAGCCGGGGTGGTGGCCGGGGCTGCTGCCGTTCAGCCCGGCGCTGCTCATCCTTCCGTTCCCCGGGCTGTTCCGCTTTACCTGCTACTACTACCGCGGCGCGTACTACAAGGCGTTCTGGGCAGATCCGCCCAACTGCGCCGTGGGCGAGCCGCGCGGCAAGAGCTACTGGGGCGAGCGGTGGATGCCGCTGGTGCTGCAGAACGCCCACCGCTTTTTCCTCTACTTCGCGCTGATCTTCATCTTCATCCTTGCCTACGACGCCATCAAGGCATTCTGGTTCGTCGACGGGATCACGGGGCGGGGCCGGTTCGGCATCGGGGTGGGGTCGCTCATCCTGGTCGCCAACACCTGCCTGCTGAGCGGCTACACCCTCGGCTGCCACTCGCTGCGGCACCTGGTCGGCGGGCGGAAGGACCAGCTGTCCAAGCACAAGGTGCAGCTGGCCTGCTACGAGGGGTGCAGCAAGCTGAACCGCAACCACATGAAGTGGGCGTGGGCCAGCCTGATCAGCGTCGCCTTCTCCGACATCTACATCCGCCTCTGCTCCATGGGGATCTGGACCGACTGGAGGATCCTCTGATGGCGGGATACGATACGGTAGAGCATGACGTGCTGGTGATCGGCGCGGGCGGGGCGGGGCTGCGGGCGGCCATCGCGGCGGCGGCGGAGGGCGTGCGGGTGGGGCTCGTCTGCAAGTCGCTCCTGGGCAAGGCGCACACGGTGATGGCGGAGGGCGGGGCCGCGGCGGCCATGGCCAACGTGGACGAGCGCGACAGCTGGAAGGTGCACTTTGCCGACACCCTGCGCGGCGGGCAGTACCTGAACAACTGGCGCATGGCGCAGC
Source organism: Longimicrobium sp. (assembly GCA_035759295.1). Taxonomy (GTDB): domain Bacteria; phylum Gemmatimonadota; class Gemmatimonadetes; order Longimicrobiales; family Longimicrobiaceae; genus Longimicrobium. The sequence goes on from DASTVC010000183.1 coordinate 8,406, forward strand.
TGCACGCGCAGGAAGCGCCGGAGCGCATCCGCGAGCTGGAGGCGTGGGGCGCGCTCTTCGACCGCACGGCGGACGGGCGCATCCTCCAGCGCAACTTCGGGGGACACCGCTATCCCCGGCTGGCGCACGTGGGGGACCGCACGGGGCTGGAGATGATCCGCACCCTGCAGGACCACGGCATCCATCAGGGGATCGACGTGCACATGGAGGTCACCGTCGTCACCTTGCTCAAGGACGGCGACCGGGTGTGCGGCGCGTTCGCCTACGATCGGGAACGTGGCCGATTCCGCCTCTTCCGCGCCGGCGCCGTGGTCCTGGCGACGGGGGGGATCGGCCGGGCGTACAAGATCACCAGCAACTCGTGGGAGTACACGGGTGACGGGCACGCGCTGGCGTACCACGCGGGCGCCGCGCTGATGGACATGGAGTTCGTGCAGTTCCATCCGACGGGGATGGTGTGGCCGCCCAGCGTGCGCGGCATCCTGGTGACGGAAGGCGTGCGCGGCGAGGGCGGCGTGCTGCTGAACGCGGAAGGCCGCCGCTTCATGTTCGACGACATCCCCGACAACTACAAGGCGCAGACGGCGGACAGCCCGGAAGAGGGGTGGCGATACACGCAGGGCGACAAGGACGCCCGCCGCCCCCCGGAGCTGCTCACCCGCGACCACGTGGCGCGCTGCATCGTGCGCGAGGTGCGCGAGGGGCGCGGGTCGCCGCACGGGGGCGTCTATCTCGACATCGCCTGGATCAAGGAAAAGCTGCCCGGCGCGGCGGAGCACATCCGCAAGAAGCTGCCGAGCATGTATCACCAGTTCAAGCAGCTGGCCGACATCGACATCACCACCGAGCCCATGGAAGTCGGGCCGACGACGCACTACGTGATGGGCGGCATCCGCGTGGACGGCGACACGCAGATGTCCACCGTCCCCGGCCTGTTCGCGGCCGGCGAGTGCGCGGCGGGGCTGCACGGCGCCAACCGTCTCGGCGGCAACTCACTGTCCGACCTCCTCGTCTTCGGCAAGCGGGCGGGGGAGCACGCGGCGCGCTTTGCCCGGGAGCACGGGCCCGGAAACTCGAATCCGGCGGATGCGGACGAGGCGATGCGGCTGGCGCTGGCTCCCTTCGACCGCGGCGCGGCGGGGGAGGGCGCCTACCAGGTGCAGCACGACCTGCAGGAGATGATGCAGGACCTGGTGGGCATCGTCCGCCGCGAGGAAGAGATGGAGCGCGCACTGGAGGGACTGGAGGCGCTCAAGGCCCGCGCGGCCAACGTGGGCGTGCACGGCAACCGCGAGTACAATCCCGGCTGGCACACGGCGCTCGACCTTTCGAACCTGCTGACGGTGAGCGAGGCCGTCACCCGCGGCGCGCTGGAGCGGCGGGAGAGCCGCGGCGGCCACTTTCGCGACGACTACCCCGAGAAGGACGAGGCGTACGGCACCTTCAACCTGGTCCTCCGGAAAGGTCCGGACGGGGAGATGCAGATGACGCGCGAGCCCATTCCGCCGCTGCCGCCCGAGCTGCAGCAGATCGTCGAGGAGAACCGATGAGCACCATGCGAACGCAGGCGGGCGGGACCACGTCGGAGGGGCTGGCGTCCGTGCGCGCCGGCGCGGCCGCGGCGGCCAAGAGCGACAAGTCCGCGTCGTCCGTGCGCCGCAAGGCCACCTTTCGCGTCTGGCGCGGCGACGCCGGCGGCGGAAAGCTGCAGGACTATACGACGGAGGTCAGCGAGGGGATGGTGGTGCTCGACGCCATCCACCAGATCCAGGCGGACCAGGCCAACGACCTGGCGGTGCGCTGGAACTGCAAGGCCGGCAAGTGCGGCTCGTGCAGCGCCGAGGTCAACGGCATGCCCAAGCTGATGTGCATGACGCGCTTGAACGACCTGGACCTCGACAAGCCGGTCACCGTGGAGCCCATGCGCACCTTTCCGCTGCTGCGCGACCTGGTGACGGACGTCTCTTGGAACTTCGAGGTCAAGAAGCGGCTCAAGCCCTTCAAGCCGCGCCCGCCGGACGCGCCGGATGGCACCTGGCGGATGGACCAACGCGACGTGGACCGCGTGCAGGAGTTCCGCAAGTGCATCGAGTGCTTTCTGTGCCAGGACGTATGCCACGTGCTGCGCGACCACCACAAGCACGACGAGTTCATTGGCCCGCGCTTCCTGGTGCAGGCCGCCGCGCTGGAGATGCACCCGCTCGACGTCGAGGACCGCGTGGACGACCTGAAGGACGCGCACGGCATCGGCTACTGCAACATCACCAAGTGCTGCACCAAGGTGTGCCCCGAGCACATCACCATCACCGACAACGCCATCATCCCGCTCAAGGAGCGGGTGGTCGACCGGCACTACGACCCGCTGCGCAAGCTCGTTCAACTGGTCATGGGGAGGAAGCGATGATCCGCGTGGTGCACCTGTTCGACGTAAAGCGCGGCGTGGCCGAGCGCGACTTCGTGGAGTGGCTGAACACCGGCCTGGCCGCGGCCGCCAAGCGCTTCGGCTGCACGGACCGCACAACCTGGCTGCTGGCGGACGGCTTCGAGGGCAGCTACACGCATCCGAAGCCGGTGCACAACCGCCCCAAGTACGTGAACGAGGCGTACTGGCCCGACATGGAGGGCCCCCGCGCCTTTCGCGAGTGGCTGACGACGACGCCGGACGGCCGCGCCATGCACGACCGCTGGTTCAGCTGCGTGCAGAACCACACCGTCCTCCGCTACGTCCGCGGCTGGGATCGCGTGGACCCGGACGAGTAGCGAGCGGTTCGCGGCGGCCTGAACGCCGCCGGATTCATGAACACTTTTCATGGTACCCAAAATGATCAGGAAACCATCCTTGCTCGCGTACCGGATCAGCGTGTTCGTGCTCGCCGCGGAGTGGATCGTCTTCGGTGCGATGCACTTTGCGGCGCTCGAGTTTACCAAGGAGCAGATGCCCGGCTTCATTCCGGCGTCGTGGCACACCTTCGTGGCATATGCCACGGGAGTGATCGAGATCGGGACGGGATTCATGCTCTGCAACCGCAAGACCCGGCGCCTCGCCGCATGGGTGTCGCTCGCGCTCCTGGTTGCGTTCGTGCCCTCGATCTACAAGATCGTGGCTCATCCCGGACCGGCGTATTTCGGCAGCGCGACCGATTTCATGAGGGGGCTGCTGGTGCCCAACCACATCTTCATGGCCCTTTGCGCACTCTATCTGATCCGGTGGCCAGACAAGCCGGAGCGGGTGCCTCAACCAGGGATGTGAACGAGGCGTACTGGCCCGACATGGAGGGCCCGCGCGCCTTCCGCGAGTGGCTCACGACCACCCCCGACGGCCGCGCCATGCACGACCGCTGGTTCAGCTGCGTGCAGAACCACACCGTCCTGCGCTACGTCCGCGGCTGGGAGCGCGTGGACCCGGACGAGTAGACAGGGGACA
>DASTVC010000184.1:0-4674 GCA_035759295.1 Longimicrobium sp.
TGTGAACGAACACGGTTGTGTTCATTCGGATTTTTTCACGTTTGCGTCCCGTTACTACAGCGGACGCGAAGGACGTGTTGCCTTCGGCTTATTCCGCTACGGGGCGCCCATCTTAGCACTCCCAAAGACCCGAGTTGTCAAACTTCTAGCGCGGACCGTTGATCCGCTTTCATTCGCATCCGGCCAGTTTCACCCGGCCGCCGCGTCAGTCCTTCAATCTATCACCCTCAACCCGGTCGGTCAAGGGGCGGCGGAGAGAAAGTTTCGAAGCTTTCCGTCTCGCCGCGTTTGCTGCAACGCCTTGAACCTACTTCACTTAGGCGCTCCGGTCAAGGGGTCGATTTCTCGATTTTCATCCCCTTAGCCCCGCCACCGTCCGTTCAGGCGACAGCCTTATAAGCTATCAGCGGTGAACCGCGGCGTCAACCCCTGTCGTGCCTTGTGGCCCCACCGGATCGCTCCGGCTTCACGAAGGGCCGCAAACATAAACGCCTGTTTCCAACCCGTCAACCCTCTCGCGGGCCGCGGCCGCCCAGCGACTTCCGTCGTGGCGGGGGCTGCCCGGAGAGAGGGCAAAAGCGGACCCCCGCGATTTCTCGCGGGGGTCCGCTGTGCTGCGCGAAGGGGTGAGCGACGGGTTTCGAACCCGCGACCTCCGGAACCACAATCCGGCGCTCTAACCAGCTGAGCTACGCCCACCGTGTGTTTTCAACAGACCGAACCACCCGGTCGACCGACAGGCCACAAATTTGTGAAAGGATCGGCGATCGCGCAAGTGGGCTTCCGAAGGATTCGCCGTTGCCGAGCATCGATCGAGGGACTACGAAGCCAGTCATCCTGAGGGAGCGCGCGCACGCAACCACAAACATCACAATCGCTTGCGCGCGATCGAAGGACCTTCTTCCCGCCCGCGAGAGGCACGTCTCTCTGCGGGAATCCGGCCCCGCGTTCTGCCGGCAAGGTCCTTCGGTCGGCGCCAACGTGCATCGTAGCCACAGGTTGCAGGGTGGCGCCTTCCTCAGGATGACTGATCCCATCTCAGAACGGCACGCCCGTGTCGGCGGAGACGCGGCGGAGGGCGTCAAGGACGGGGCGGATGATGGGGACGCCCTGCACGCGGCGCAGCTCCTCGGCGCGGCGGTTGGGGTCGCCGGGAATCAGCGGGCCCGTGGTGCCGGCGGCGGGGCGGGTGCCGCGCATGGTGCGCACCCAGTCGTCCACCTGGCGTCGGAACTCCAGCGGATCGATGAAGGCGTCGATGCGCCACGCGCCGAACAGGTGCCCCACCCCCAGCCCCACCGTGCGCGCCGGCGGCGCCAGGTGCGCGGGGAATGGCGGCGCGAACGGCCCCCAGCTGGCGCCGCTCAGGGCGCCGGAAAGCAGGTCCACCATCGCGGCCAGGCAGTATCCCTTGTGCGCGCCCCGCTCCCGGTCGGAGCCCAGGGGAAGGAGCGCGCCCCCGTTCAGCCTCTCGTTGGGGTCCGTCGTCATCCGCCCCTCGCGGTCGATGGCGCACCCCTCGGGGATGGGCACGCCCCGCCGCGCCGCGTCCTCGACCTTGCCGAACGCAAAGGCGCTGGTGGTGAGGTCGATGACCACGGCCGGCTCTTCGAGGGCGGGAAAGGCGATGGCCATGGGATTGGTCCCCAGCATCTTTTCCGCGCCCCAGAGCGGGGCCACTTGCGGCGGCGAGTTGGTCATCGCCCAGACGATGAGCTCACGCGGCAGCCCCTGCAGCGGATAGAACTCGCCCGCGCCGAAGTGGTTGCTGTTGCGCACGGCCACCCATCCGCTCCCCACCGCGTCGGCCTTGTCCATCGCCATCGTGTTGGCGCGGGGGCCAACGACCAGCCCCAGCCCGTTGTCGCCGTCCACCGTGGCGGTGGACGGAGACTCGCGGACGACGCGGATGTCGGGACGGGGATTGATGCGGCCCTGGCGGAACATCTCCACGTACTGGGCCAGCCGCGCCACGCCGTGGGTGTCGATGCCGCGCAGGTCGGCGCTGGCCAGGACGTCCGCCGCCACCGCCGCGTCCGCGTCCGGCACGCCGCAGGCGGCGAAGACGCGGGTGGAAAACTCGTGCAGCCGCTCGATGGGAAAGGTCTCGGTCGCCGCGGGGGCGCCGTTCGCCGGCAGTTCCGTCACTGCAACTCCAGAAGATGGAGGCGCCGCGCGTCAGTCAGCGCGGCGCCCGGGTGAGATCGATGCGCGCTGCCCGGCGCGCGAGAAGCCAAATTACGCCGCGCCCACCAGCCGCGCGACCCCGTCGGAGGCCTCGTCCACTGCCTCCACGGAGATCCGCACCGTGCGCCGCGCGTGCTCCGCGGCCGCGCAGGCATCGTCCGCCCCGTCCGCGCAGGCGATCACGTGGCCGATGCGGTCGCGGAAGTCGCCCTCGATGGCCAGCGCGTCGCCCGGCCGGCGGTAGAGCGCCACGTCCACCACGTCCGGCAGGGCGAGCGCCTCCGCCGTCCCCTCCACCGTGGCGAGGCGCCCGGCGGAGGGGGCGAAGAGAAAGCGGATGGAGGCGTGGCGCCGGCGCGAGGGCGCCAGCTCCGGCGCATCGCCCACGACCCGGCGCAGCGTTTCGCGGATGAGGTCGATCCCCTGCGCCTGCCGCACCAGCTCGGGGATGAAGCCGCCGGCCAGCCGCGGATTCACCTCCATGGGCACCGCCGTACCGCCGTGCATCCGCAGCTCCCAGTGCAGCGGACCCCAGCCCAGGCCCAGGAGCGTGGTGCCGTGGGTGGCGGTGTGCTCCAGCGCCCGCGCCACCTCCGCGCCGACCTCCGCCGGGTAGTCGTGCCCGGCCTCCACAAAGGCGGGCGGGGCGCCCAGGTGCTTGCGGGTGATGCCGATCACCGCGCCGTCGAAGACCTCTACCGAGAACTCCGGCCCGTCCACCAGCGCCTCCACCAGCACCCGCTCGTCCGCCGCCGCGGCGAAGAGCGCGGCCGCGTGGCGCTCCGTCTCCCCCGCGTCCGCACAGGCGCGCACGCCCACGCTGCCGCTGCCGGCTACGGGCTTCAGAACGACGGGAAAACCGATATCGCGCGCCGCGCGGACGGCCTCGGAGGCCGAATCCACCGCGCGAAAGGCGGGGACCGCGACGCCGCCCGCGGCCAGCACCCGGCGCTGGTGGGACTTGTCGCGCGCGGCGCGGACCGCCGACGCGTCCGGCCCCGGCAGCCCGAAGCGCGCCGCCAGCGCCGCCGCGGTGGCGATGAAGTACTCGGAGCTGCTGGTGATGCCGGCCACCCCTGCCCCGCCCGAAAAGCGTTGCTGGATCAGCGTATGGAGCTCGTCCTCGTCCACACGGGGGACGGTGACGACTTCCGGCGCGTCCGCATCCGCCAGGAACGCGTACTTCTCCGGCCGGGCGGTGATCAGGACGGGCGCGAAGCCCAGCTCCCGGGCCATGCGGACGAACAGGCGCCCCGTGCCGCTGGTGTTGCTCTCGATGAAGAGCAGCGCACCGCGTCCCTCACGCATGTTCACGACGGCACCAGCTCCAGGCGAGGGGCGGACGCGCTCATCACCTCGTCGAAGGTGCGGCGGCCCCAGCGGTAGAACGACCAGGGATCGGCACCGTCGTGCGGGTGGCTCCACTCCACCGGCCCGCGGGGGAGCACGTCCAGCCGCGCACCCTTCTCCTCCAGCCAGGCGTCGTCGTAGATGGTGTCCTGGTAGCGGTAGCCCTCGTCGGGAAAGATGACGGCGGTGAGGGAATCCGGGTTTTCCCGCGCCCACCAGTCGGCCACCAGGTACGCCGCGCCGCTGGTGGGGCCGGCGAAGATCGCGTGGTTGCGGTGCAGCTCGCGGGTGGCGCGGAACGCCTCGGCCGCGCCCACCCAGTGCACCAGGTCGAAGGCGGTGTGGTCCACGTTGGGCGGCATCAGGCTGTTCCCCAGCCCGCGCAGCAGCCGCCCGCTCCCCGCGTCGCTCTGGCCGAAGATGACGGAGCGGTGCGTATCCACCCCGATCACGTTCAGCTCGGGAAAAAGCAGGCGGAGGTAGGACGAGATGCCGCAGACGGAGCCGCCGGACCCCACGGTGCCCACCAGGGTGTCGATGCCGCCGGCCGCGTGGGCCAGCTGCTCGGCGCAGGGGGCGTAGCTTCCGGGGTTGTGCGGGTTGTCGTACTGCCGGGGGCAGAAGGAGCCAGGATTCTGGGCCAGCACCTGCTCCAGCACCGCCAGCCGGGCCTGCTGGTAGCCGCCGGACGCGCCCGCCTTTTCCACGATGTGGACGCTGGCGCCCAGGTCTTCCAGCCGCCGCTTGAGCGGGGCGTCGATGGCCGGATCGCTGACGAGGGTGAGCGGATGCCCCTGCAGCCGCGCCACCATGGCCAGCGCGAGCCCGAAGGTGCCGCTGGTGGTCTCGGCGATCAGGCCGCCGGGGTGCAGCGCGCCCTCTTCCAGCGCCCTGCGGATGATGAAGCGCGCGGGAAGCAGCTTCATCAGCGGAAACGCCAGCCCCAGCAGGTTGGGGCGAAGCCAGATGAGGCGGGGAAGCGCCAGGGAATCCACCACGTTGGCGTTGATCAGGGTACCGCTCACGGAACAAGCTCCGGCTGCGCGTGATGGGTGAAGAATTCCCGGCTTTCCAGCCCCAGCCGGTCGAGCGCGGCGCGCGCCCGCCCGATGCGGTCCGCCGCGCCGGGCCCGGGCT
>DASTVC010000185.1:0-7122 GCA_035759295.1 Longimicrobium sp.
TCGGGTTCGACTGTCCCACACCTTCTAGCAAGGTGCGGGCCAGCCCAATCGCACGCAAGTATTCAATCTACAACGACTTGCGACTCATTCTCATCCGTGCGCTTCTGCCACCTCGCGATGAGCGCGAACGCGCAGGTGCTCCGATCGCCGCACACCGCCGGACCGACGAGTGCGAAGAACGCCCGCGCGGTCTGGGCGCGCACCGCGCCAGCCCGAACACCGGGGCCGCCAATCCGCGAAGGCGGATTTCGTGTCGTTGTTGCCGCGAATTCATTCGCCCTTGCGGCGTTGCCCGATCGACGCAGAAACGCCCCGCCGGACGGGACCGGCGGGGCGCTTCATCCATCGTCATCGACCGAAACGCGTTACCGTTCCTGCGCCAGCTTCTGGAAGGCCTCGGCGCGGCCGGTGTAGCGCTGCACGGCGGCGGCGTCCTGGCGCATGTCCGAGACGGTGGCCAGCGCGGCAAACGCGTAGTAGTACTGCATGGGGATGTTGCGCGTGGCGTCGTCGGCCCACACGGCGCGGTCGGGCATGTTGCGGAACATGAAGACGCGGTCCATCAGCTCCACGTTGCGCTGCACGTCGAAGTATCCGCCCGTGAACTGCATGACGCCGGGGTCCGCCGGCATGGGCATGAGCCCCGCGGTGCCGTTGGGATCGATCATTTTGTACGCCAGCCCCTGCCGCGACGTCTGCTGCACCAGCCCCAGTTCCAGGTGCGTGTTGGTGGTCGCCGCGAAGTAGATGGGCCGGTCGCCCCAGGCGCCCTGCAGCATGAGCGTAACGAACTGGTGCGCCGGGTAGATCTCCTGGTTGGGAGGCAGCTTGAAGGCCATCCCCCGCGCCTCGAACCCCATGTCGTCCGTGGACATGATGCCGCCCGAGTTGGTGATCTGCTCGATCTGCACGTCCGTAAGCTGCAGGATGGGGCGCGTGGGCGCACGCGGGTTGGCGTAGATGCGCGGCGCTTTGGACGGATCGAACGGCCGCTGGCAGATGATGCGCGTGGGGTCCGCCAGCGCCGCGCCGGGGGTGGGGCAGGGCGTGGTGATGTCGCGCAGCTGCTTTACGTACCAGGGCGTGTTGAAGTACGACATCACGATCACGGTGACGTCGCGGCGGATTCCTTCCACCTCCTGCAGGTACCAGAGCGGGAAGGTGTCGTTGTCGCCGTTGGTGATCAGCACCCCGTACGGCTCCACCGACTGCAGCACGTTGTAGGCAAAGTCGCGGGCGGCGTAGTCGCCCACGCGGCTGGCGTACTTCCAGTTGGTGAGCAGGGGGATGAGCGCCAGCGCCATGATGGGGCTGGCCATCGCCAGGCCGCGCCGCCCGCCCAGCGACTGCATGAGGCGCAGCCAGAGCGACGTCAGTCCAACGCCCACCCACAGCCCCCACACGGAGAAGGTGATGACGTAGAAGTAGTCGCGCTCGCGCACCTCGGAGTTCGGGTAGCCCATCTGCTGCTGCTGGACGTACCCGTACTTGAAGTTCATGTAGTACACCAGCCCGAACGACAGCGTAAAGAACAGGACCGCGATGTACCAGAAGCTCTTGCGGTCCTTTGCGTAGTGCTCGAACGCGCCCCACAGCCCCAGGAACAGGAACATCAGGGTAAAGGGCATGCGCAGGCCGCCGAAATAGCCGTCGGTGCCGCTGAGCGAGCGCGCCCACTGCCAGTCGAAGTACTGAAAGAAGTTGGCCATCTGCGCGGAGAACGGCGCCTCGCGCTGGGTCATGGGCGGCTTCTGGTACTGCTCGCGCCGCAGCGCGCTGGCCAGGTCAGGACAGTCGCCCTTGTAGCGTCCCAGCGTGACCGACGACAGCACCGCCGTCGTCATGTTCTCGCACTTGGGCGCGGCCTCGTTGATGACCGGGTTCTGGTTGGCGCGAATGGGCAGGTACAGCTGCACGCACAGCCCCAGCACCGCCACGCCGGCCATCAGCGGGTACAGCTTCCAGTTCAGCAGCGTCCGCGGCTTTACCAGCACCAGGAACACGAACAGCGCCGGCGCGGCCAGGAACGCCATCAGGTGGTTGCCCACCGACAGCGCCAGGACGAAGATCACCACCAGGATGGCGTTGTCGTCGTGAAAGCGGCGGTTCCGCTGCCCGCGGTGCTCCTCCACGTTCTCGCGCCACAGAAACGCCAGCCACGACATCAGCGCGATGGTGAACAGCGTGACGGTGTACACCTTCTCATTCACGTTGCTCTGGTTCCACACCGTGAACGCCGTCCCCGACACCCACACCGCCGCGAACGCGCCCACCCGCCGCACGATCTCGTTCTCGGTGAACGACATCAGGATGCGGTGCACCACCAGGTACCAGAAGAACGCGGCCCCGGCGCTCATGAACGCCGAGAACAGGTTGATGCGCACCGCCACCGGCAGCCCCAGCGGCGAAAGCAGCAGCTCCCACGCGCGCGCCAGCAGCACGAACAGCGGGTTACCGGGCGGGTGTGGAATGCCCAGGATGTGCGCCGTGGCGATGTACTCGCTGGTGTCCCAGAACGCCGTGCTGGGCGCCAGGGTGAACGCGTAGAGGATGAACAGCGCCGCCGCCGCCGCCAGCGCCCACAGGTAGGGCGGGCGGTGGGGGGCATGTGCTGTAACGGGCTCCGCGCGGGGCGACACCCGCGCGGGGGATGCGGCTTGGCTCATGAAACCACTCGGCCGTGAGATACGGGACGTGGACCGTGTTCTGGGGGCAAAACGCATGGAAAGTAAGCGGTTGGCCGGGGCGTGGGAAGGAGTGCGCGGACGAAGGTACGAAGGTGCGGGGTGCGAAGGTGCGGATCGCGCCCGCCGGCGACCGGCCTTCGCGTGGCTGATAGGATGCCGCGGCGCGCCGGGATGTTGGATGGGGCGGTCGGGATGATGCGCGGCGACTAGCCAGCGGGGCGGCCGGCGCGTATCGTCTTTCGCGTACGTTCCACCGCCGCCGCCAGCAGGAGCCGGATGCAAGCCGAACCCACCGTCCCCGCGCGCAGGCGCGCCCCGCTGCTCCCCGCGCTCGCGGGGTTCGCGCTGGCGCTGCCGTTCCTGGTGCTGTTCCTCAAGCATCCGGACGGCGCGTTCGACCTGCTGGCGCTGGTGCTGTCCTTTACGGGCGGCATCTACTACGGCGCGGCGCTCAACGGCGGCCGACGGGGGCGGCTGGTGTTCGAGGGGATGTTCGCGGCGGTGCTGATCGCACTGGGGCTGCTGGGGCTGTTCTGGTCGCCGCTGTGGCTGGCGCTGGGCTTTGCGCTGCACGGCGCGTGGGACCTGGTGCACCACACCGGCGGCGTGGAGCACGGCGTCCGCCGCTGGTTCCCCCCCTTCTGCGCCGCCTGGGACTGGATCATCGCCGCGATGATCGTCTATTTCAGCTGAGGGCTGGATTTATCCACACCCGTTGACTTCCTGAGGGAGCGCCGCGCCGAACCGTAAGCAGCACAATCGCCTGCGCGCGACCGAAGGACCTCCTTTCCGCCGCGGCGAGGCCAGCCGTCGAGCCACACCACCCGCCCCTCGCGCCCTCGCCCAACGCACGAGCCTGTCATACCGAATTTCGGAATCAGTTGTGCAGTCGCGCCGCAATCTGTCATTTCGAAGGAGGCGCCGCATGGACAGCTCCTCCACTCCAGAGTTTGGCGCCGACTGAGAAATCTACCGTCGGATGCTCGTGGCCTGCCGAACCGCCGGGTGCTCGCGGCGTCTCCGCCCTGCTCTGTCGGAGCGCGGAAGAGGCCGCGGGGTCAGCGCGGGCCGCCGCGTCCGCCCTCCCGGTAACCGACGGTAGATTCCTCGGCCCCGCAACCGTTGGTGTCAACGGAAAATTCAGTGCGGCCGGGCCTCGGAATGACACGCACGCGCATCATGCTTTCAGGATTGCGCGGGCGTCGCCTGCTCGCGTGGGGCCAGCCGTCGAGCGTCAAAGCCAGCCCGCGGTGATGCCGGCGAGATCCTTCGGTCGGCGCCAAAGTACACGGTGGAATTGGGCTTCGGAGCGGCGCCTCCCTCAGGAAATCAACGCTTGTGGGTGGAAATCCATCCAGGTGATCCGCTGATAAGACGACAAGAGGACGCGGGAGATAATTTCGCGTCCTCTCCGTTTCCGCGTCCTCCGCGTCCCTCCGCGGCTCCGCGTGAGATGGGTCTGTCCTACGTCCCCGCGACGATCTTGTAGACGGCGCCGCCGTGTGAGACCACGTACAGCTCGCCCCGCGCGTCCTCGCCGAACGAGGAGATGCTGCCCACGTTCTCCACCTCCCACGAGCGCGCGTCGGTCGCGGCGCCGTTGGCGTAGCGAAAGCTGCGGATCCACCCCTGGCAGTAGTCGGCGTAGAAGTACACGCCGCGCAGCGCCGGAATGTCCTGGCCCCGGTAGACGAACCCGCCGGTGATGGAGCAGCCGTCGGAGTGCGTGTATTCCGCCACGGGCTGCACCTTTCCCGTCTGGTTGCAGCCGGTGGAAGGCTCGAAGCAGTCCGATCCCTCCATCTCATCCCACCCGTAGTTCACCCCGCCCTGCGCCGCCGGCACCACGTCGATCTCCTCCAGCCGGTTCTGCCCCACGTCGGCCACGTACAGCAGGTTGGCCGTGCGGTCCCACGAAAAGCGCCACGGGTTGCGCAGCCCTGACGCCCAGATCTCCGGCAGCGGGTTGGTGCCACCGGCGTATGGGTTGTTGGCCGGGATGGCGTACGGCCGCGCCGCGTCCACGTCGATGCGCAGCAGCTTGCCCAGCATCCGCAGCGGGTCCTGCCCCGTCTCGTCCGGGTCTCCGCCGCCGCCCCCGTCGCCCATGCCGATGTACAGCTTTCCGTCCGGCCCGAACGCCGCCAGCCCGCCGTTGTGGTTGCTGTACGGCTGCGCGACCGTCAGCACCAGCTCGGCGGTGGCGGGATCGGCGCGGTTGGGGTCGGCGCTCACCCGGTAGCGCTCGATGCGGGTGTCGCCACGCGTGTCGGTGTAGTTGACGAAAAAGGTGCCGTTGGATGCGTACTGCGGATGGAACGCCACGCTCAGCAGCCCCCGCTCGCCCCCGGCCGTCACCTTCGCGCTGATGTCGAGGAACGGCGTGGGGAGCAGCGCCCCGTTCTGCACGATGCGGATGCGCCCCGGCTGCTCCACGATGAACAGCCGGGCGTCGTTCGCGGGGGCGGTCAGGTGCACGGGCGACGCCAGCCCCTGGACCACCAGCTGCAGGCGGATGCTGGTCTCTCCCGCGGGCGGGCCGCCGTCGGAGGGGCCGCTGGAGCAAGCCGCGGCGACCACCAGCAGAGCGAGGGGGATGCGCAGGGTCATGACGCCTCCGGAAGAGGATCGGACGAGCCGTTCGCGACGTCGTCCGGATCGTCCTCGAGCAGGTCGCGCGCGTCGTTCTCGCGGTGCCAGGGCACGCGCACCCGCACGCCGAACTGCGATCCGCCCTGAAAGCCGGGGCCAAAGATGGCCACGTTGGGTCCGTTGTCGACGGTCGCCGGGATCCCCGCCTCGCGCAGCGTCTCCGCCGCGAAGTCGGCCTCCCACACCGCGCCGAACGTCGCCACCACCACCCACGGTTCGCTGCGGGACATCGTTCGCCGGGTTTCGCGGGTCAGGACTGATCAGATCGTCTTAACGGCCACCATTGGATGGTAGCCCCGAACCCGCGAGGTCGTCAAAGGTTTGTTTGGAGGAGAGGGTTGTGTCCGTCTAGCTGTTAAAGCCCCGTCCGGCGAGTGGAACGAGCCGGACGGGGCTTATCGCTTTCCCAGCAGCGGGTTTACCCGCTCATCCGGTGGACGTTGGTGCCGACCCGCTTACTCCGGCGGCCCCACCACCCGGCGGACTTCGGCGACCAGGTGCGGGGGCATGCACGGCTTGATCAGCAGCCCGTCGAACCCTTCGGCCACCAGGCGGTCGCGGTCCACCGTGAGCGCCATGGCCGTCAGCACCACGATGGGGATGGCGGCCGTGCCGGGGTCGGCGCGCAGCTGCTGCATGGCCTGGCGCCCGTCCATCACGGGCATGGCCAGGTCCATCAGGATCAGGTCCGGCATGTGCTCGCGCGCCGCTTCGACCGCCTGCTGGCCGTTGGCGGCGCCCAGCGTGCGGTACCCCTCGCGCTCCAGCACGGTGAGCAGCGCCAGCCGGTTGTCCTCGTGGTCGTCGGCGAGGAGAATGGTCCTGGGCATCGATGCGTAGCCGGGCGGCCGGCGCTGGGCGGCGTGCCCGGCCGGTAGTCTGATATGGAAGATGTGCGGTGTGCACGTACGATCCGCATCCGCAAAATCGGCGCCGTCGCGTGCGCGCGAAATCACTCCGCGAACAGGTCCTGCTGCGGGGTGGCGGGGTAGATGAGCGTGCCGTCCGTCCGCACCGTCGCGTGCTCCGAAAGCACCGCCGGCCGCGCCTCTCCGGGGCCGATGATATCCAGCACCGGAACGCCGCGGGCCAGCAGCGCGTCCGTGATCAGCCGGCGATGGCAGCGCCACGGCACCGCCTCCGCGCACATGATGGTCGTCCGCCGCTCCGCGCCGTCCCGCATCAGCCGCTGCAGCGCGGCCTGGAACGGCGGCGTGGCCGTGTAGTCGGCGTAGGCGCGGAAGGCCGGGTGCCGCCACGCCGTGTTGGGCGACGGGCCGGCCGACGGATCTCCCGCGCGCCGCCCGCCCAGCGCCTCCTCGTGCCGGTAGGCGATTCCCGCCTCCGCCAGCGTGGCCGCCAGCGCGTCGCGCCCGAACTGAGGGTGCCGCCGCGAGCCGGGAAAGCGCCGCACGTCCACCAGCCGCCGCACCCCGTGCTCCCGCAGCAGACCCACAAACTCCTCCGCCGTGCGCGTGGAGTGCCCGATCGTGTAGATCGCCGGCGGCGCGTCGACTTCCATGCCTTCCGTCTGCTCGTTCAGTCCGTCATCCATTACGACGTTCCTGATTCATCCGTAGCTGCCTGCCAGCCGATGCGCACCGCCACCTGTCATTTCGAAGGAGGCGCCGCGCGAAATCCTCCTCCACCGCAGTCTCTCGCGCCGACTGAGAAATCTACTGTCCGATGCTCGTGGCCGGTTCAACACGACAGGCATTGCGGATGGTTACCGCCTTGTGAAGCCCGGGCCCGAAGGCTCGCATCAGAACCGCAGGGCTGGCTT